>DATITJ010000525.1:0-2608 GCA_035467935.1 Ornithinibacter sp. | reverse complement strand
GCGGATCACCCGGCTGGTCAAGGACGCCGCCTCCGGCGGTGGGAGCTTCGCAACGATCGACGACCCGCGGGACGTCATCAAGCTCGCCGGGGTGCACGCCCCCCTCGACGTCGTCGAGCAGTTCGGGGTCGACAAGGCTCGCGACGAGGCCCTCGACACCACGACGCGGCTGGCGATCGGGGCCGGGTTCGACGCCATGCGCGACGCCGGCATCCCGCTCGTCATGAGCTACAAGACCACGACGCTGGGCACCCAGCTGCCCGACCGCTGGGGGTTGCCGGAGGCGCTGCGGGACGAGACCGGGGTCATCTTCGCCTCGGCCTTCCCCGGCTACGACCGGTTCGCCGAGGCCGTCGAGGGCTACGCGCTCGACCGCGGTCGCCGCGAGGGCCTGCTGGCCGTCGAGGGCCTGCGCGCCCGGATGGCCGAGGACGACCCGGCCACGGCCGAGGTGGACGCCCTCGTCGCCGAGCTCCGCGAGACCCTCGGCCGCGAGCCCTACCAGTTCGACCGTCGCTTCCTCTTCCGGGCGCTGTCGATGGGCCACTCCCAGTTCGCCGAGATCATCGGGGCACGCGGCCCGAACACGCAGATCAACGCCGCCTGCGCGAGCACCACGCAGGCCCTCTCGCTGGCCGAGGACTGGATCCGAGCAGGCCGGTGCCGCCGGGTCGTCGTCGTCTCCGCGGACGACGCCACCGGTGAGCACCTGCTCCCGTGGGTCACCGCCGGGTTCCTCGCGTCGGGGGCCGCCGCCACCGACGAGCGGGTCGAGGACGCCGCCACGCCCTTCGACCGACGCCGCCACGGCATGGTCATCGGTGCCGGGGCAGCGGCGTTCGTCGTCGAGTCCGCCGAGGCCGCCCGCGAGCGGGGGATCCACCCCATCGCCGAGGCGCTCGCCACGGTCACCGCGAACAGCGCCTTCCACGGCTCCCGCCTCGACGTGCAGCACATCTGCGACGTCATGGAGGCCCTGGTCAGCGAGGCCGAGGGCCGCGGCATCGACCGCCGCGAGATCGCGCCGCGGACGATGTTCGTCTCGCACGAGACCTACACCCCGGCGCGGGGTGGCAGCGCCGCTGCGGAGATCAACGCACTGCGCCGGGTCTTCGGGCCGGCCGCCAACCAGATCGTCATCACGAACACCAAGGGGTTCACCGGGCACGCGATGGGCGCGGGCATCGAGGACGTCGTCGCGCTGAAGGCGCTGGAGACCGGCATCGTCCCGCCGGTCCCCAACTACCAGGAGCCCGACCCCGACCTCGGCGCGCTCAACCTCTCCAACGGCGGGCCGTACCCCGTGGAGTACGCCCTGCGCCTGGCCGCCGGCTTCGGGTCGCAGGTCGCCATGTCGCTGCTGCGCTGGACACCGGTGCCTGACGGGCGACGCCGCGCGCCGGGTGAGCTCGGCTATGCCTACCGGGTCGTCGACCAGACGGCGTGGCAGCGGTGGCTCGACCGGATCGCCGGTCACACCGGGAGCAGGCTCGAGGTCGACCGACGGCGCCTGCGCGTCGTCGACACCGGACCGGCCACCACCCCGGTCGAGAGGTCCGGGCACGTCCCGGTGCCGTATGCCGACCGGCTGGCCCCGACGCGAGGGTTCGCCGCGCCGACCGCCGGGGCAGCGGTCGTGGCCGCCGCACCGCCGGCGGCAGGCGGGAACGGTGCGCCGTCACCGGTCGCGCCCGCCGCCCAAGCCGCGCCGGCGGCCACCGCGGCGGCCGGTGTGGCGACGGCCTCCCCCGTGCCCCCGGCGCCCATGGCGCAACCGGCCGCGGAGCCGTCCGAACCCCCCGGGGGCTCCGTCCTGCCCGTCGTCACCGGCATCGTCGCCGAGATGACGGGCTACCCCGCCGACCTGCTCGACCCCGACCTCGACCTCGAGGCCGACCTCGGCGTCGACACCGTCAAGCAGGCCGAGGTCTTCGCCGCCGTCCGCGCCCACTGGAACCTCGACCGCGACGACACCGTGCGGCTGCGCGACTTCCCCACCCTCAACCACGTCGCCGGCTGGGTCCGCGGCCGGCTCGGGGTCACGGCGGTCACCTCGACCGCATCCGCGTCCCCCGTGCTCTCCCCCTCGCCGCGACCGTTCGGGGAGGGCGACGACCCGATCCTCGCGACGGTCACCCAGATCGTCGCAGAGATGACCGGCTACCCGGCCGACCTGCTCGGTCCGGACCTCGACCTCGAGGCCGACCTCGGCGTCGACACCGTCAAGCAGGCCGAGGTCTTCGCCGCCGTCCGCGCCCAGTGGGACCTCGTCCGCGACGACACCGTGCAGCTGCGGGAGTTCCCCACCCTCAACCACGTCGCGGCCTGGGTCCGCGGTCGGCTCGGTGTGCCCGCGCCCGCCGCTGGTCCCGCCCGGGCGGTCGCCCCTCCGGTCCTCGCTGCCCCACCGGCGACTCCCGCTCCCATTGCCCCGGCAGAGCCGGCTGGGGACCCGATCCTCGACACCGTCACCGGCATCGTCGCCGACATGACCGGCTACCCCGCCGACCTGCTCGACCCCGACCTCGACCTCGAGGCCGACCTCGGCGTCGACACCGTGAAGCAGGCCGAGGTCTTCGCCGCCGTCCGCGCCCAGTGGGACCTCGTC
>DATITJ010000524.1:0-13080 GCA_035467935.1 Ornithinibacter sp. | reverse complement strand
ACCGCCCCGCCCGGCACCTCGCCGGGCGCGGCCGTCGCGGCCGCTGCGCGTGACACGCTCGTGGCGACGCTGTCCGAGATCCCGGCGCCGTTCCCGCAGCCCTGCCGCGACGCGGGCATCGCGAGCGTGACGGCCGACTACGCGAGCGCCCTGGCGGTCAACCCCGACGGCGCCGCGAAGACCGACGGCATCGCGGTCGGCCGGCAGGCCGCCGCGGCCATCCTCGCCGAGCGAGCCGGTGACGGCTCCGACACGCCGTTGGTCGTCGCCGACTACCCGCAGGGCACCAGGCCCGGGCAGTGGTCGTTCACGCCGGACCGTCCGTTCGCCTTCGCGCCGGGGTGGGGAGGGGTGCGGACCTTCGGCCTGACCGGTGCCGGCCAGTTCGGGGTGGCCCCGCCGCTTCCCCTCACGAGTGCCCGCTACGCGAAGGACGTCAACGAGGTCAAGGCGCTCGGCGGTGACGGGGTCGGCACCCCGACCCGGCGGACTGCCGCGCAGACCGAGATCGCCCGGTTCTGGGTGGAGAGCTCCCCGCTGTCGTGGAACCGCCTGGCCCGGACGCTGGCGACCTCGCACCGACTCGACGCCTGGGGACAGGCACGGCTCTACGGCCTGCTCAACGTGGCCCTCGCCGACGGCTACGTCGCCTCGTTCGCGACCAAGTACGGCGACCTCTTCTGGCGACCGGTCACCGCCATCCGGGAGGCGGACCGCGACGGCAACCGGCGCACCACCGCCGACCCCGGGTGGACACCGCTCGAGACGACGCCACCGATCCCCGACCACGACTCGGCCCACGCGGTCGAGGGCGGCGCGGCGGCGATGGTGTTCCGCCAGTTCTTCGGCACCGACCGCTACGAGTTCTCCCACTGCAGCACGACGCTGCCGACGGGAGGGTGCGCGGACACCACCCCGTCCCTGCACCACTTCAGCCGCTTCTCCGAGGCGGCGCAGGAGAACGCCGACTCGCGCGTCTACATCGGGTTCCACTTCCGCCGCGCGGTGGAGGTGGGCAACCAGCACGGCGAGAAGATCGGTCGCTGGGTGGCTCAGCAGCTGCTCCGGCCGGCGCGGTGAGCGGATCCGCCGGGTCGACACCGGCATCGGGCTCGCGGGACGGACCGGCGGCGGACCTCAGTCGTCCGTGATGTCGCACAGGACGGCGCCGTTGGACACGGTGGCGCCGACCTCGGCGGCCAGGGCCGTGACGGTGCCGGCCTTGTGGGCGGTGATGGGCTGCTCCATCTTCATCGCCTCGAGGACGACGACGAGGTCGCCGGCGGCGACGGTGGCGCCCTCCTCGACGGCGATCTTGACGATGGTGCCCTGCATGGGCGCGGTGAGGGAGTCGCCGGATGCCGCGGCACCCGCCTTGGCGCCGCCGGTGCGGCGCGGGGCCTTCTTGCGGGCGCCGCCGCCGGCGCCACCCCCGCCGGCGCCGCCCCCGAGGGAGAGGCCACCGGGCAACGAGACCTCGAGGCGCTTGCCGCCGACCTCGACGACGACGCTCTGGCGCTCGGCCGCCTCGGGGGCGTCGGCGGACCCGCCGGCATACGCCTCGATGGTGTTGTCGAACTCGGTCTCGATCCAGCGGGTGTGGATCGAGAAGCTCGCCTCGGGGTCGTCGGGGGCGAAGGCCTGGTCGGCGACGACCGCGCGGTGGAACGGTGTCACCGTGGGCATGCCCTCGATGACGAGCTCGTCGAGGGCGCGGCGGGCCCGGGTGAGCGCCTGCTGCCGAGTGCGGCCGGTGACGATGAGCTTGGCGATCATCGAGTCGAACGCGCCGGCCACGGTGTCGCCCTCGACCATGCCCGAGTCCCAGCGCACGCCGGGACCCTGGGGGACGACGAGCCGCGTGACCGTGCCCGGGGCAGGGAGGAACCCGCGCCCGGCGTCCTCGCCGTTGATGCGGAACTCGATGGAGTGCGCGTGCGGCTCGGGGTCGGGGTAGGCAAGCGTCTCCCCGTCGGCGATGCGGAACTGCTCGCGCACGAGGTCGATGCCGGTGACCTCCTCGGACACGGGGTGCTCGACCTGGAGGCGGGTGTTGACCTCGAGGAAGGAGATGTCGCCCTGCGGCCCGACGAGGAACTCGCACGTGCCCGCACCGACGTACCCGGCGCGACGCAGGATCTCCTTGGACGCCCGCAGCAGCTCGGTGTGCTGCTCGTCGGTGATGAACGGCGCGGGCGCCTCCTCCACCAGCTTCTGGTTGCGGCGCTGCAGCGAGCAGTCGCGGGTGGAGACGACGACGACGTTGCCGTGCTGGTCGGCCAGGCACTGGGTCTCGACGTGGCGCGGGTGGTCGAGGAAGCGCTCGACGAAGCACTCGCCGCGCCCGAACGCCGTCAGCGCCTCGCGCACCGCCGACTCGTACAGCTCGGGGATCTCCTCGAGGTCGCGGGCGACCTTCAGTCCGCGGCCGCCACCGCCGTAGGCCGCCTTGATGGCGATCGGGAGGCCGTGCTCCTGCGCGAACGCGGTGATCTCGTCCGGGCCCGAGACGGGGTCCGCGGTGCCCGGCACGAGCGGGGCGTTCGCGGCGAGCGCGATGTGACGCGCCTTGACCTTGTCGCCGAGCGAGTCGATCGCCGCGGGCCCCGGGCCGATCCAGACCAGCCCGGCATCGATGACCTTCTGGGCGAAGCCGCCGTTCTCGGCGAGGAAGCCGTAGCCGGGGTGGATCGCGTCGGCGCCGGCCTGCTTCGCGATCTCGATGAGCTTGTCCTGCAGCAGGTAGGAGTCGCCCGGCGTCGAGCCGCCCAGGGCGTAGGCCTCGTCGGCCACCGTGACGTGCAGGGCGTCGCGATCCGGCTCGGCGTAGACCGCGACCGACCGGATGCCGTGGTCCTTGCAGGCACGGGCGATGCGGACGGCGATCTCACCCCGGTTGGCGATGAGGACAGAGCTGATGGCCATGTCTCGGACTCTATCGGTATGCCGGGCGCGCCACCCGTGCGGACGGTCACGCCGGGAGGGCCGGTGTGACGCAGTCGACGAACGGTCCGCTCAGACGCCGAGCGAGGTGGCGAGGGTCGCGAGCAGGGCTGCGAGCGCGGCGCGCTCCTCGGGGCCCAGCCCCTCGAGGAGCCGGGCCTCGTTGGCCACGTGCTCCTCCATCGCGGCGTCGATGACCCGCCGGCCCCTGGCGGTGAGGACGACGACGACCGAGCGCCGGTCGGAGTGGCGGGGGCGACGCACGACGAGCCCGCGGTCGGCGAGGCGGTCGACCCGCTTCGACACCGCGCCGGAGGTCACCATCGTGCGCTCGACGAGCTCGGTGGGCGTGAGCGCGTAGGGGTGTCCCTGGCGGCGCAGGGTCGCGAGGACGTCGAAGTCGCCCTCGCCGAGGCCGTGCCGGGCGTAGACCTCGACGAGCTCCGGGGTCAGCGCCTGGGCGACGCGGTGGAGGCGGCCGATGACGAGCAGCGGGGACACGTCGAGGTCGGGGCGCTCGGCGCGCCACTGCTCGACGACGGTGGCAACATGGTCCATGGCCTAGACAATATCTTCCACGGAAGGTAATTTACCTTCCGTGGAAGATAAATCGTCGAGCGCCATGACCGTCGCCCTCACCGCAGTGCCCCCCGTCGTGTGGGGATCGACGTATGCCGTGACCCAGCTCTGGCTGCCGCCGGACCGCCCGTTCTTCGCCGCCGCGGCCCGCGTGCTCCCCGCCGGCCTGCTCCTCCTGCTCTGGGTGCGCCGCCTCCCCGCCGGCCCCTGGTGGGGGCGCTCGGCTCTGCTCGGAGCCCTCAACCACGGGGCGTTCTTCGCGCTCCTCTACGTCGCCGCCTACCGCCTGCCGAGCGGGCTCGCGTCGACCCTCACCGCGCTCTCGCCCCTCGTGCTCATGGGCATGGCCCACCTGGTGCTCGGCGAGCACCAGGCCCGGGTCACCGTCGCCGCGGCCGTCGTCGGGGTGGCCGGGGTCGTCGCGCTCGTCCTGCAGAACGAGAGCGCCGGCGCCGTCGACCCGGTCGGCGTGCTCGCGGCGCTCGGCGCCGTGCTCTCCTCCTCCCTCGGCTTCGTCCTCGTCAAGCGGTGGTCGCCGCGCGAGGACGTCCTCGTCACGACCACCTGGCAGCTCGTCGCCGGCGGCCTGCTCCTCGTGCCGCTCGCCGCCCTGGTCGAGGGCGCCCCGCCGGCCCTCGACGGGCCCGCCCTGCTCGCCCTCGCCTACCTCGGCCTGGTCGGCTCGGCGCTCGGCTACGTCCTCTGGTTCCGCGGGCTGACGCGCATGGATGCCGGTGCCGTGGCCGTCGTCGGCCTGGTCAACCCGGTGGTGGGCACCGCGCTCGGGGTGCTCCTGCTGGCCGAGCCCTTCGGCCCGGTCCACCTCGGCGCCGTCGCCGTCACCCTCGGCAGCGTCCTCGTGGCCCAGGAGCCGGTGCGTCGCCGCCTGCGGTCCGTGTGTCCGGCGATGCGGACGTCACCCCAGCCGGTGGCGACCTCTCGCACCTGACGGCGCGCGAGCGGCATACGGTGGGCGCATGGCACCCGTGAGCACCGCGTCCCTGAGCACGCCGTCCGGCCCCGTCGAGATCCCCACCATCGGCTTCGGGGTGTGGCAGGTGCCCGATGCCGAGGTCGGCCCCGCGGTGGCGACCGCCCTCGAGGCCGGCTACCGCCACATCGACACCGCCCGCATCTACGGCAACGAGGCCGGTGTCGGCCGCGCCCTGGCCGAGAGCGACGTGCCCCGCGACGAGGTCTTCGTGACGACCAAGGTCTGGAACGACGACCACGGCCGCGACGCGACGCGCAGGGCCTTCGACGCCTCGATGCGGCGCCTGGGCCTCGACGTCCTCGACCTCTACCTCGTGCACTGGCCCGTGCCCGCGCAGGACCGCTACGTCGAGACCTGGCGGGCCCTGCGCGAGCTGCGCGACGAGGGCCGGGTGCGGGCCGTCGGCACCTGCAACTTCCACGCCGAGCACCTCCAGCGCCTCCACGACGAGACGGGGGAGTGGCCGAGCATCAACCAGATCGAGCTGCACCCCTACCTCCAGCAGGCGCCCCTGCGCGCCTACCACGCCCAGCACGGCATCGTCACCGAGTCGTGGAGCCCGCTCGCCTCGGGCAAGAAGGTGCTCGACGACCCCGTCGTCAGCGGTGTCGCCGCGGCCCACGGAGCGACCCCGGCGCAGGTGGTCATCGCGTGGCACCTCGCCCTCGACCTCGTCGTGCTCCCCAAGTCGGTGACGCCGTCGCGGATCGTCGAGAACCTCGCCGCGGCCGACCTCACCCTCACCGGGGAGGAGGTCGCCGAGCTCTCCACCCTCGAGCGCGGCTTCCGCACCGGCCCGAACCCCGAGGAGTTCAACGAGGCGTGACGACACGGACGCGTGAGTAGCGGGGCTCATGGTGCCGGCGCGCCCGTAGGAGCAGCATGGACGTGCACCCTCCCGGGTGACCGCCCGAGTCCGAGGAGCCCGCGATGACCGCGCCACCCACCGCTTCCCCCGCCGCTCCCGCCCACCGCGACCCCGCCGTCCACGCCGCGTCCCCCGGCCAGCTGCACTGGCTGGAGGGCGAGCTGGCGGCGTGGCGCGCCGAGGGGCTGCTCGACGACGACACCGCCCTGGCGATCCGTCGGCGCTACGTCGCCAGCCGTCGTGTCACCCTCTCGCGCATCGTCCTGACCCTCGGAGCGTCGTTCATCGGCCTGGGCCTGGTCTGGCTCGTCGCCTCGAACCTCGACGAGATGTCACCGCTCACCCGCTTCCTCCTCATGGTGGTCGTCTGGCTCGGCCTCGTCGTGGCCGGCGAGGTGCTCGCGACCCGGCGTGACCGTGCGGGTGACACCGCCTCGCCGGTCGTCGGGGCCCTGCGGCTGCTGGCCGCCGCGGCGTTCGGCGCCGTCGTCTTCCAGGCGGCGCAGAGCCTGCAGGTGCCGGCCTACGAGCCGGTGCTCGTCGGGGTGTGGGCGGCCGGCGCGCTGCTCCTCGCGTATGCCGTGCGCGGCGTCGGGCCGCTGGTCCTCGGTGTCGTGCTCCTCGCCGTCTGGTTCGTGTGGGAGGTCCTGTCCGGCGGCGAGAGCGCCTTCGCCGTCTCCACCGCCCTGGCCACCGCGGGGCTCGCGGGTGCCGCGGTCGGCGTGGGGCACCGGGTGCTCGGCCGCCCGTCCTTCGCGGCCCCGTGGCGCGAGCTCGGTGCCGTCCTCGTCCTCGTCGGCCTCTTCGTGGCGGCCCTGCCCTACGCGTGGGGCGACCCGGAGGGCAGCTGGGCGCTCTGGGCCGGCCTCGGCGTCGCGGTCGTGCTCGCCGCGCTGGCCGTGCTGCGCGGTGACCGGGTCGACCGGCTCGAGGTCGGGCTCGCTGCCGTCGGGCTGGCCCTCACCGTGGGCCTGTCCCTCTGGCGCTTCGACAGCGACGTGCTCGACACGAGCAACCTGCCGGCCGGGGCCTGGGCCCGGGCCGTCCTGGCCGTGGTCGCCTACGTCGTCGTCGCCAGCGGGTATGCCGTGCTCGGCGGGATGCGCGACACCGGTCGCCTCACGTGGCTGGCCACCGCGGCCCTCGTCGTCTTCACCACCGTCCAGGCGTTCGCCGTCTTCGCGCCCGTGCTCTCCGGCGCCGCCCTCTTCCTCGCCCTCGGCGTCGTCCTGCTCGTGACCGGCATCCTCGCCGACCGCGGGCGGCGACGGCTCGTCAGCGAGGCGAAGGAGGCCGTGTCATGACGACCGCACTGGAGCCCACCCCCACCGGCGGGCCCGGCACCCCTCGGGTCCTGCGCACGACGCGCACGACGCGCGCCGCCCGCGTCGCCGCCGCCTGCGCCGCGAGCCTGGCCCTCGTGGGGGTGGCCGTGTGGGCACCCCTCTCGGCCCGGCTCACCGGTGAGGAGGTCACCCTGAGGGTCGCACCCGTCGACCCGATCGACCCCTTCCGCGGGGCGTACGTCGACCTGTCCTACCCCGACCTCCCGGGGGCGTCGCCGGAGCTCGACGAGCCGGTCACCGAGGAGGAGGCCGAGCAGCAGGCGGAGGAGCGCGGCACGGCATACGTCCCCCTCACCCGACAGGGTGAGCTCTGGGTGGGCGGACCGGTGCAGCGCACCGCACCCGCCGACGGCCTCTACCTCCGCTGCGACGACTCGAGCTGGCGGCTCGAGTGCGGCATCGAGAGCTGGTTCCTCCCGCAGGACGAGGCGAAGGGCCTCGAGGAGGCCGTCAGGGACGGGCAGGCTGTCGCCACGGTGAAGGTCGACGGCTCCGGCAACGCCGCCCTCATCGGCATCACGGTCCGCTGAGGGGCGATCGGGGTCCCGGGGGTGGCTGCGTGACCGTGGCGAAGTAGTCGGCCGGCGGTCGCTGGTCGGCACGGGCGCGATCGGCGTGGACGGCGGCCCACCGCCCGAACAGCGCTGCCCCGAGGGGGCCGGGCTGCTCCATCGGCGCCACCTCGACGGTGGGGGCGAGCGCTCGACGGGCATCGACGACGGACGGCATCCGGCTCCACCCGCCGGCGAGCACGAGGCGCTCGATGGGGACCCCGGCAGCGCCGAGGCTGGCGAGCAGGACGGCGGCGTGCTCGGTGCTGTGGTCGAGCGCGGCGCGCCAGACCCGTCCCGGGGTGGGGGAGTCGCCGCGCAGGGTCACGACGACGTCGTGGTCGCCCATCGCGAAGCCCGAGACGTCGATGTCGGACCGTTCGTCGCGGTGGGCCAGCGACTCGCGGTCGACGCGGGCACGGCCGGTGTCGTCCTCGGCGCCCAGGAGGCGCAGGACGCGCTTGAGCACGAGCCCCGTGCGCATGGCGGCGAGGAGGCCGGTCGTGCCGTGGACGACGTGGGGGTGGACGGAGACTCCGTGCCCGCTGAGGCGGCCGACGACCTCCGGTGCCGGCATGTGGGCGCTCGCGACGAGGAAGGCCTCCGCGGTGCCCAGGCTGTCCATGGCGGACCCCGTCGCGGCCGAGCCGGCGGCAGCGGCCGCCACCGCGTGGTCGTGCCCGGCGACGGTGAGCACGGCGCCGCGCGCGGCGACCACCGGGTGGTCGTCACGGACCCGGCCCGCGGGGGTGCCTGCGCCGACGAGCTCGGGCACCAGGCTCTCGTGGACGCCGAGGAGCTTCAGCGCCGGGAGGTAGAGGCCACCCGTGTGGATGTCGAGGAAGCCGGTGCGGGCCAGGAGCGAGAGCTCGGCGACGCGGCGACCGCCGAGGCGGAGGATCACGAACTCCGGCAGCGAGAGCCACTGCAGGCCGTGCAGGTCCACGCCCTGGTCGCGCAGCCAGGCGATCTTGAACACCGAGGCGACGTGGCTCACCGGCAGGCCGGTGCGGGTGGGGAACTCGAGGGCGACGTCGGGGTCGAGGGCCGCCGCCTGGGCCTCGCCGCGCGGGTCGAACCATGCGATGACCGGGGAGTGGGCCCGGCCGTCGGCGTCGACCAGCACGCCTGCCTCGGCCATGGAGGTGAACCCGATGGAGCGGATCCGGAGCGGTCGGCCCCCGCCGACGGTCGAGGCGGCGCGGGCGACGAGCTCCTCGACCGCGGCGACCACCACCCGGGGGTCACGTTCCGCGCGGCCCTCGCCGAGCTCGTCCCACCGGGTGGCGACGGAGAGGTCGGCGGCCCTCGAGCCGTCCTCGCGCAGCGCCGTGAGCTTGGTGACGGTCGTGCCGAGGTCGAACCCGAGGTCGACGACGAGGGGGTGTCTCACGGGTCCTCCCGGGGTGGCAGCTCGCCCGAGCCGCGCTGCACGAGGCGGGTGGGCAGGACGGTCTCGACCACCGGTGCCCCGGCGTCGTGCAGGCGCCGGGCGAGGTGGTCGAAGGCGGCGTGCGCCAGCGCGGTCGGGCGCTGGTCGACGACCGTGGTCGGCGGGGTCATCAGCTCGGCGAGGGGGAAGTCGCCGAACACGACCAGGGCGATGTCCTGACGGTCGAGGCGCTTGAGGGCGCGCAGCACGCCCAGCCCGACCGGCGCCGTGGAGGCGAAGACCGCCGTGGGGGCGCCGGCCGGCGCGAGCATGGCCAGGGCGAGGGGGTAGGCCTCCTCGGCGCTGCGGCAGCCGGTCTCGACGAGCCCGGGCTCGACCCGGAGGCCGGCCTCGGTGATCGCGTCGGTGAACCCGACGAGGCGGTCCCGCACGGTGCTGAGCTCGGCGCTCCCACCGAGGAAGGCGATGCGGCGGTGTCCGTGGGAGACCAGGTGGCCGACGGCCTCGCGGGCGCCCTCGTGGTCGGTGACCCGCACGACGTCCTTGTCGGTGGTGCCGCACCGGCGGTCGATGATGACGACGGGGATGTCGTCGGGGAGCGACTCGCGAGCACTCACGTCGTCACCGGAAGGGGCGATGATCATGCCGGAGACGCCGCCCCGGACCAGCCGTCCCACCCGGGTCCGGGCGCGCGCGACGTCCATGCCGGTCGAGGCGACGAGCACGTCCATGCCGATCTCGACGGCACGTCGCTCGATGACGGCGATGACAGCGCCGAAGTGGGGGTCGTCGAGGGAGTCGACGACGACGCCGATCGTCGAGAGCCTGCCGCCGCCGAGGCGACGGGCCGCGGGGTTGGGGTGGTAGTCGAGGCGCCTGACCGCCGCCTCGACCAGTGCCACCGTCTCGGACCGGACCCCGCTCTCGCCGTTGATGACCCGGGACACGGTCTTGATCGAGAAACCGGACTCTCGGGCGACGTCGTAGATCGTGGGCTCGCTCATCCGGGCGTCCCCGACGGCATCCCGTCGGGCGCGACGGTGGTGCACGGGGTCGGGGTGACGAACAGCACGAGAGCCTCCCGCCGTCGGACAGCGCTGTCATGGCGAGGCGGGCCTTGCCGTCACGCCCTGCGACGAATAGGCTATGGCGCCATGACAGCGCTGTCAACGCCCCGGACCCCCACCGCCGAGACCGTCGGCCTGCACCGCCGCCTGGCCCGCATCAGCGGCCCCGACGGCCTGATCCGCACCATCGCGATCGACCACCCCGACACCTACCTCCTGCTCTTCGACGCCGACCTGTCGGCCGTCTCCTTCGAGGAGGTCGTGGAGTCCAAGCTCGAGATGATCGCCGAGCTCTCCCGGCACGCGACGTCGGTGCTCGCCGACCCGGTCTACTGCTTCGGGCAGAGCATCGTCACCGGGGCGCTGCCGGGCGACGTCGGCGTGATCTCCGGCATCGAGGACCTCTACTACACGCCCGCGACGAGCCCGGTCGGCTTCGACACCGAGCTGCGCCTCAAGGAGGGGTGGAACCCCGCGAAGCTGTCGGTCCTCGGCGCCGACGCCGCCAAGCTCGTCGTCTTCCACCGCGAGGACCAGGACGCGGCGCAGGTCGCGCACCAGCACGAGGTCGTGGCGCAGGCCGCGCGCGAGTGCCACGACGTCGGCCTGCCCCTCGTCGTCGAGCCCCTGTGGTTCCCCGTGGCCGGCGAGGACCTCGCCGACCCCGCCGTGCGCGAGCGCCGCCGCAGCAGCGTCATCGGCTCGGCCCGGGCCTTCCACGACGACGGCGCCGACATCATGAAGGTCGAGTTCCCCCTGCTCGACCTCACCGACCTCGACGCCTGCCACCGGGCCTGCGCCGACCTCGGCGCGGCGATCGACGGGCCCTGGGTGCTGCTCAGTGCCGGCGTGACCTTCGAGGGCTTCCGCACCCAGGTCGACGTCGCGGCCGACCACGGCTGCAGCGGCTTCATGGCCGGGCGCGCGATCTGGGGGGACGCCGTGGGTCGCCTCTCCCCGCGGCAGCGGGCCGAGGGTGCGGCACTGGCCGCCGGTCGGCTCGACGAGCTCGCCGAGGTGCTCGAGGGCCGCGGCGCCCCCGCGTGGACGCCGGTGCCGGCCGCCGAGGCCGCGGCCGTCATCCGCCCGGACTGGTACCGCACCCACGGCGCCTGACCTGGCGGTGCGGCCCGCGCCGGTCGCCGGGCGGTCCTCGCGGTGGCGGGACGCGGCATGATGCCCCCATGAGCGATGACGCCGTCGACCGGGCCCAGCGCGTCCTCGAGGAGGGCATCTCCACCGACTTCAGCAAGGCGATGTCCTACGGCGCCTACCTCGACCTCGACACGCTGCTGTCGGCGCAGCACCCGCGCAGCGAGCCCGAGCAGCACGACGAGCTGCTCTTCATCATCCAGCACCAGGTCGCCGAGCTCTGGCTCAAGCTGCTCCTCCACGAGCTGCACTCGGCACGTGCCCTCGTCGCGGCCGACGAGCTCGCACCCGCGCTGAAGCGGCTGGCCCGCGTCAAGCACGTGCAGAAGCAGCTCGTCGAGCAGTGGGACGTGCTCGCGACGCTGACGCCCAGCGAGTACGCCGAGATCCGCCCGTTCCTCGCGACGAGCTCGGGCTTCCAGAGCCACCAGTACCGCGCGGTGGAGTTCCTCCTCGGCAACAAGAACGCCGACATGGTGCGGGTGTTCGAGCACGACCCGGTGGTGAGCGCCGAGCTGACCCGGTTGCTCGGCGAGCCGACGCTCTACGACGAGTTCCTGCGCTACCTGTCCCGTCGCGGGTATGCCGTGCCCACCGCCGTGCTCGAGCGCGACGTCACCCTGCCCCACCGGCTCGACGAGGGGATCGTCGACGTCGTCGCGCAGGTCTACGCCGCGCCGAGTGCGCACTGGGGTGTCTACGAGACGTGCGAGGAGCTCGTCGACATCGAGGACCTGTTCCAGCAGTGGCGGTTCCGGCACCTCCAGGTGGTCACCCGCACCATCGGCACCCAGCCGGGCACGGGCGGGTCGAGCGGGGTGGCGTTCCTGCGGCGGGCGCTCGACCTGACCTTCTTCCCCGAGCTCTACGCCGTGCGCGCCCGCGTGGGCTGAGTCGGGGACACCGGGCGGTGCGGTGCGGGCCCGGCCGCGAAGCCCCCGCCCGGCATACTCGGCGCATGCCCCGGGTCATCCACACCGCTCAGGCGCTCGTCGACGCCGTCATGGAGGTGCCGTCGCTGCCCGCGCGCGGCGGCAACGTCATGGCGACCTCCTACCGCAGGTATGCCGGGGGCGCGGTCACGATCCTGCTCGCCGCCGCGCGCTCCGGCGCCCGCTGCGTGCACGCCGGTGCCGTGGGCACCGGCCCCAACGGCGACCTCGTCCGCGCGGCGCTCGAGGCCGAGGGGGTCGAGGTCTCCTCGCCGGCGGTGCCCGACCTCGACACCGGGGTCTGCGTCGTGCTCGTCGAGCCCACGGCGGAGCGGTCGTTCGTCACGACGCAGGGCGCCGAGCGCCACATCACCGTCGAGTCGCTCGCGACCTGCGCCCCCACGTCCGGCGACCTCGTGTGCGTGAGCGGCTACTCGCTGCTAGGGCGCACGCGCGACCCGCTCGTCGAGTGGCTCGGCACATTGGCCCGCGACGTCGGCGTCGTGCTCGACCCCGGCGCGACCTTCGCCGAGCTCGACCCGCTCACGCGCGACGCCGTGCTCGCCCGCACGACGGTGTGGACCGGCAACGCCGAGGAGGCCGCCGCGCTGTCCGGGGTCACCGGGGTCGAGGAGAGCGCCCAGGTGCTCGCCACCCTGCTCCGGGCGGATGCCGTGACGATCGTCCGTGACGGACCGCGGGGGTGCGCCGTGCGCGAAGGTGGGCGCACGGCATACCTGCCGGGCCACCCGCAGCGGCCCGTCGACACCAACGGCGCCGGCGACACGCACACCGGCGTGCTCCTCGCCGAGCGGGCGGCCGGGGCGTCGTGGACGGCTGCCGCGGTGCGGGCGAACGCGGCGGGCGCGATCAAGGTGACCCGGCGCGGGCCGGACACCGCCCCGACGCGGGCCGAGATCGACGCCTTCCTCACCCCGGCAGGACCCTCGAGACGGGGGCGGTGAGCCGGAGCGTGCGTCACTCAGCGGTCAACGAACAGTAAGGAAATAGTCAGGATGGGCCATAGCCCTACGCGCCGGAGCAGGGCAGGATCTCTTCCAGTGGGTGAACACACCGAGGCCGACGCGCAGGGCTATGGCCCATCCTGACTATTTCCTTACTGTTCGTTGACCGGTAAGTGACCCAGGGCCGCCTCACCGCACCCGTCTCGAGGGTCCTGCCGGGGTGAGGACGGCGGCGATCTCGGCCCGGGTCGGGGCGGTGTCCGGCCCGCGCCGGGTCACCTTGATCGCGC
>DATITJ010000523.1:0-9299 GCA_035467935.1 Ornithinibacter sp. | reverse complement strand
TCGGGCTGTTCGGCAATGACTCTTTCGCCCAGCGACTTCCCCTGAGGTCGCCCAACAGCTCGGTCTCCTCGAGCGCGACGCCGAGCGCGACGCCGTCGCCCAGCCCCACGGCATCCGGCACGGTCGACGACCACGGCGGCGACCGTCCCCGCGCGTCGTCCGACGACGAGCCCGGTGACGACCACGGCGGCGACCGCCCCCGCGCGTCGTCCGACGACGAGCCCGGTGACGACCACGGTGGTCGGGGTTCCGACGACGCCTCGGACGACCGCGGGTCCGATGACGACTCCGTCGACGACCACGGGGACCCCGACAACGACGACGACGACGAGGACGACTCGAGTGGCCACGGATCCGACGACTGAGCCTGCTTGGGGGGCGTCCCCGGTCGACCCTGCATCGACCGGGGACCGTCCCCTGCTCGCCGACGAGCTGCTCGGGGCGCCACCCGCCGACCCGGGCGGCGCTGCGGTGCCCGGGCCGTTCGCCCCGACCACCGCGTCGGCCCCCACCGCCGAGGGTGACGTCGAGGACGGCGCCGACGCCGACGACCCGGGGTGGGTCACGGTCGGCGCCAGGGGGCGCACGGCATCCGTCGACGAGGCGCTCAGCCCACGCCGGGTGCTCGCCCAGCTCGCGCTCGGGGTGCTCGCGGCGCTGCTCGTCGTCGGCGTGCTCGGCACCTTGGCGGCCAAGCAGCTCGCCGAGCGCGAGGCGGTCAACGATGCGGTGACGATCGCCGGCGTGCTGGCCGAGGCCGTCGTCGAGCCGTCGATGACACCGGGCCTCCTGGCCGGCGACCCCGCGGCGGTGGCAGCCTTCGACGACGTGGCCCGCGACCGGCTGCTCAGCGACACCATCGTGCGGGTCAAGCTGTGGAGCACCGACGGGAAGGTCCTCTACGCCGACGAGAGCCAGCTCGTGGGCCGCACGTTCGAGCTCACCGACGACCAGCGCGAGGCACTCGACCAACCGGCCACCGTGGCCGAGGTCTCCGAGCTCGACGAGTCGGAGAACGCGTTCGAGGAGGCGGAACGTGCCGTCGAGGTCTACCGCCCCGTGTGGGCGCCCGACGGCGAGGCGGCCCTGTTCGAGATCTATGTGTCCTACGACCCCGTGGGCGCGCGCACGACGCAGCTGTGGCGCGGGTTCGCGGGGGTCACGGCGAGCAGCCTGGTGCTCCTCGTGCTCATCACGACCCCGATCGTCTGGCACCTCGTGCGGCGGATCCGGCGCGTCGAGGAGCAGCGGGTCGAGCTCCTCCAGCGGGCCGTCGACGCCTCCGCGGACGAGCGCCGGCGTATCGCGGCGAGCCTGCACGACGGCCCGGTCCAGGAGCTCGCTGCCACCTCCTTCACCGTCGCGGGGGCCTCGGCGACGGCCGGCGCCCGCGGCCACAGTGCCCTCGCCCGTGACCTCGACGCAGCCGCGGCCGCCGTGCGCTCCAGCATCCGCGCGCTGCGCACGCTGCTCGTCGACATCTACCCGGCGAGCCTGGCCCGCTCGGGCGTCGTCGCCGCGCTGCACGACCTCGCCCAGACGACTCGGCGCGACGACCTCGACGTGCGGGTCGACGCCGCCGACGAGGACACCCTCGCTCTTGGCGAGGAGGCGCAGCGGCTCGTGCACCGGGTGGCCCAGGAGTGCCTGCGCAACGCCGCGAAGCACGCCGGGCCGGCCACCGTCACCGTGTCGCTCCACCGGAACGGGCCCCGATCGGTCACCCTTGACGTCGTGGACGACGGCGCGGGGTTCGACGTGGAGGCGGCGCGGGGTGCGCTGCGTGAGGGTCACCTCGGCCTCGAGCTGCTCGCCGACGCCGCCACGGTGCCCGGCGCGCTGCTCCAGGTCTCGAGCGCCCCGGGGCGCGGCACCCACTGGCGGCTCGATCTCGACGGCCCGCTCGGGCAGATCTCGTGATCCGGGTGCTGCTCGTCGACGACCACCAGCTCGTGCGGGCAGGAGTCACGACGCTCCTGCAGTCCGACCCCGACATCTCGGTCGTCGGCGAGGCCCGCAACGGCCGCGAGGCGCTGACGTCGGTCGAGGGCACCGAGCCCGACGTCGTGCTCATGGACCTCTCGATGCCCGAGATGGACGGCGTCGAGGCGACCCGGGCCGTCATGGCCCTGCGGCCGGGCACCCGCGTGCTCGTCCTCACGAGCTTCTCCGACCGCGAGCGGGTCAAGGAGGTGCTTGGGGCGGGCGCCATCGGCTACGTCCTCAAGGACTCCGAGCCGGCCGACCTGCTCGCGGCCGTCCACGCGGCGGCCCGGGGGCACGTGCCGATCGACCCGCGGGTCGCCGGCGCGCTGCTGCCCTCGAGCGGCGCACCGGGAGCCGCCGACGGTCTCTCGCCGCGCGAGACCGAGGTGCTGCGCCTCGTGGCCCAAGGGCTGGCGAACAAGCAGATCGCGCGGGCCCTGGGCATCACCGAGCGCACCGTCAAGGCCCACCTGGGCCGCGTCTTCCGCGAGATCGGGGTGCTCGACCGCACGAGCGCGGCGCTCTGGGCCCGCGACAACCTGAGCGGCGCCTGACCGGCATCCTCGAGAAGCTGCACGACCCCGTGCCGGAGCCCGGTGCGCGGTCTGCGTCTGCCTCCTCTCGACGCACGGGCGGATGCCGTGGACGCGGCCGTGTCGCGGGGCTGGCCTAGGCTCGCACGCGTGACGGGACGAGACGGGCTGTTCATCGCCTTCGAGGGGGGCGACGGCGCGGGCAAGTCGACGCAGGTGCGGCTGCTCGCCGAGGCCCTGCGCGCCCGGGGGCGCACCGTCACGGTGACCCGCCAGCCCGGCGGCACCGAGCTGGGCGCCGCGATCCGCGACCTCGTCCTCCACGGCGACCACGTCTCGCCGCGCGCCGAGGCGCTGCTCTTCGCCGCCGACAAGGCGCACCACGTCGACCAGCTCGTCCGCCCGGCACTCGAGCGCGGTGAGGTCGTGCTCACCGACCGCTACACCGACTCCTCCGTCGCCTACCAGGGCGCCGGTCGCGCCCTGGGCGCGGCCGAGGTGCACGACCTGCAGATGTGGGCCGTCGACGACCTCCTCCCGGCGCTCACGGTCGTCGTCGACGTCACCGCGGCCGAGGGCCGGCGCCGGCGCGGCGACACCCACGACCGGCTCGAGTCCGAGGCCGACGCCTTCCACGAGGCGATCCGCCAGCACTTCCTGTCGATGGCGGCCGGGCACCCCGAGCGCTACCTCGTCGTCGACGGCGCCGAGCCGCCCGAGCGCATCCACGGGCTCGTCCTGGACCGCCTCGAGGCGATGGGGCTGGTGGACCCGTGAGCGTCTGGCGCGACGTCATCGGCCAGGAGCAGGCCGTGGCCACGCTGGAGCACGCCGTGCGCTCGCCCGAGGCGATGACCCACGCCTGGCTCTTCACCGGCCCGCCCGGGTCGGGCCGGTCCGTGGCCGCCCGCGCCTTCGCTGCCGCACTGCTCTGCCCCCAGGGCGGCTGCGGGGAGTGCCGCGAGTGCCGCACCGCGCTGGAGGCGACGCACGCCGACGTCGACGTCGTCTCCACCGAAGGGCTGTCGATCAAGGTCGAGCAGGCCCGCGACCTCGTGCAGCTCGCCGCGCACCGACCCTCGGTCGGCCGCTACCGCGTCATCGTCGTCGAGGACGCCGACCGCCTCACCGAGCGCGCGGCCGACGCCCTCCTCAAGGCGCTCGAGGAGCCCTCGCCACGCACGGTGTGGATGCTGTGCGCGCCCTCGCTCGAGGACGTCATCATCACGATCCGCTCGCGCTCGCGGCACGTGCGGCTGCGCACCCCGTCGGTCGAGGCGGTCGCCGACCTCCTGACCCGGCGCGACGGCGTCGACCCGTCGATGGCCCTGTATGCCGCCCGCGCCGCCCAGTCGCACGTCGGTCTGGCCCGGCGGCTCGCCCGTGACGAGCACGCCCGCATCCGCCGGCACGACGTCATCACGCTCTCGACGAAGATCGTCGGCGTCGGCGAGGCGATCGGCGCCGCGGGCGACATCATGACCATCGCCACGGAGGAGGCTGCCGCGGCATCCGGCGAGCGTGACGCGGCCGAGAAGGCGCGCCTGCTCGAGGTGCTCGGTGCCGACGCCACCGCCCGCACCCAGCCGCCACACATCCGCGCCCAGGTGACCTCGCTCGAGAAGGAGCAGAAGGCCCGGGCCACGCGGTTCACCCGCGACGTCGTCGACCGCGCCCTCGTCGACCTCCTGTCGGTCTACCGTGACGCGCTCGTCATCCGCACCGGCGCGGGCACGGCGCTGGTCAACGAGGACAGCCGGCAGGTCGTCCAGCGCGTCGCCGAGGTGCTCGGCCCCGACGACCTGCTGCGCGCGATGGACGCCATCGGCACTGCGCGCGAGCGGATCGGCGCCAACGTCAACCCGCTGCTGGCCCTGGAGGCGATGGCGCTCGACCTGCGCCTGCCCCGCTGAACGGCGACCAGAGCGTGACCTGCTCGTTTCTGCGATACGCAGGCCGCTCGCATATCGTGCGCCCATGTCCCGACGCCGCGTTGCCGCCCTCGCGGGCGCGACGGTCGCCCTGTTCGTGCTGTCGGGCTGTTCGCTCGCCGACGCCGTCGGGGGCGGCGCGCCCTCGGTGTCGGTCACACCGCAGAGTCCGCCTCCCGGGTCGGAGTCGCTGGCGTCCTTCTACGGCCAGCGGCTCGAATGGTCCGACTGCGAAGGCGCCGAGTGCGCGACACTGACGGTGCCGATCGACTACGAGGCCCCGCAGGGCGACACGATCGAGATCGCGTTGGTCAAGGTGCCGGCGAAGCGGTGGTCGAAGCGGATCGGCTCGCTCGTCGTCAACCCCGGCGGCCCCGGGGGCTCCGGCGTCGACTACGCGCGGGCGGCGGACGTGATCGTCGGCAAGGGCGTGCGTGACGCCTACGACGTCGTCGGCTTCGACCCGCGGGGGGTCCAGCGCTCGGCGCCCATCGACTGCGTCACCGACTCCGAGCTCGACACCTTTCTCGGGTCCGACCCGACCCCCGACGACGCGGCCGAGGAGCAGGCCTTCGCCCGGACCGCACGCGGGTTCGCGCAGTCGTGCGGCCGCACCGCCGGCCCCCTCCTCGGGCACGTCTCCACCGTCGACGCGGCCCGCGACCTGGACGTCCTGCGTGCGGTGCTCGGCGAGGAGAAGCTCACCTACCTCGGTAAGTCCTACGGCACCTACCTCGGCACCACGTATGCAGGGCTCTTCCCCGAGCAGGTCGGCCGGATGGTGCTCGACGGTGTCGTGCCCCCGGACCTGAGCTCCGAGGAGATCAACCTCGGGCAGGCCCAGGGGTTCGAGCTCGCCACCCGGGAGTGGGCGGCCTACTGCGTCGAGGAGGGCGACTGCCCCCTCGGCGGCTCGGTCGACGAGGTCATGGCGGGCCTGCGCACGTTCCTCGCATCGGTCGACGAGAGCCCGCTGCCGCGCACCGGCGACAACGCGGTGCCCCGGCTCACCGAGGGGTGGGCGTCGATCGGCATCGCCGCGGCGATGTACGACCAGGGCGCGTGGCGGGCCCTCGTCGATGCGATGACCGACGCCGTCGGCGGGGACGGCACCTCCCTGATGCAGCTCGCGAACCAGTACGCCGACCGCAACCCCGGCGGCCAGTACGCGGGCAACATCATGGAGGTCATCTACGCGGTCAACTGCCTCGACAAGCCCGACACCGACGACGTCGAGGACCGGCGCCGCCTGGCCGAGGAGTCGCAGGAGGTCGCGCCCACGTGGGGCCCGTTCCTCATGTGGAGCTCGCTGCCCTGCGGCTTCTGGCCCGTGCCGCCGACCGGCACCCCCGCGGAGGTCTCGGCCGAAGGCGCCGACCCGATCGTCGTCATCGGCACGACCCGCGACCCCGCGACGCCCTACGCGTGGGCGGTCCGCCTGCGCGAGCAGCTCGCCGACGCCGCGCTCATCACCTTCGACGGCGACGGGCACACCGCGTACACCCGCTCCAACGGCTGCGTCGACGACGCCGTGGACGCCTACTACCTCGAGGGCACCGTGCCGAAGGACGGGCTGCGCTGCTGACGGGTCATGCGCGGGAGCGCCGGGGATTCGCGACGCAGCCGGGGAGTTCGTATACTCGTCCGGCGTGCCCGAGCCCGCTCGGGTGCACGCCGCCTTAGCTCAGTCGGCCAGAGCGATTCACTCGTAATGAATAGGTCAAGGGTTCGATTCCCTTAGGCGGCTCCACGGCAGCACCGCAGGTCAGGCCCCCACGACGCCGGTCGAGGGGGCCTGACCGTTGCCCTCGGCCTGGCCGCGTGCCCCCGTGGTGCCCCCGACCCGGTCGGCGGCCTCCCAGAGGTTCCTGTCGATGAGGTGGCCGTAGAGGTCCATCGTCATCGCGGCCGACGCGTGCCCCAGGATCCGCTGGACGACCTTGGGGTCGGCGCCGGCCCCGAGCCAGATGGATGCGGCGGTGTGCCGCAGGTCGTGCGGCCGAAGCGTCGGGCGACCGATCGTCGTCGTGGCCCGGGGCCAACCGATCGAGCGCTTCCGGTTCGACTCGCTGAGCGGGCCGCCCTGCGGCGCCGGGAACAGCCAGTCGTCGGTCGCCCTCTCCGCTGCCCAACGGTCCACGATCTCGCGCGCCTCGGCCGGCAGCGGCACGGTGCGCGCCCGGCGCCCCTTGAGCGAGTCCACGTAGAGGCTCCCGTCGTGGCTGCTTGCGAGCACGGCTCGCTGGAGACGCAGACCGGGTCCGGGGATCTCGACCAGGTCGCCCACACGCAGACCCGCCAGCTCGCCCCACCGCAGACCACAGAGCCCGAGGACGGCGACCAGCTCGGCATACCGACCCGTCGCAGCGCGGGCGAGGTCGTGGAGCTCGTCGAGAGTGAGGAACTGCCCCTCGCGGCGCGTCCGCCCTCCCCGAGGAAGCGGGATGCCCGTGGCGACGTTCCTGGCGAGCCGGCCGTCGGCCACTGCGAACGCGAGCATCGAGCGGAGCGTGGACAGGTATCGGTTGGCCGTCGAGGTCGAGCAGCCGCCCTCGACGAGCCCGCCGACCCAGTGGGCCACCTGTGCCCGGGTGATCGAGGCCAGCGGCGCATCGCCGAACCTCGGCTGGATGTGGTTGCGCCAGGCCGACTCGTCGGCCTCTCGCGTCTTGCGCTTGAGGGCGCTACGGGCCTGCGACCACTCCGGGTACAGGGCGGACAGCGCAATGCGTCCGCGGCGGGGGTCGAACCACTCGCCGGAGCGCAATGCGCGTCGTTGCTCCTGCTCCCACGCCACCGCATCGCGCCTGCGCTCGAAGACGCGGGTGGCCACCTCACGGCCGTGGGACTTCACCCGCGCGCGGTAGCGCAATGACTCGCCGCGAACGATCCGCTGGACGCTCATCGGACCTCATCCGACTCGCGCTGGGTCTCCAGCCGGGCCTCGAGGTCGGCGGCGTCCCAGACGAGCCGACGGCCCACCTTGATCGCAGGAGGAAACCTGCCCTCTTGGCGCAGCCAGCGGATCGTGAGCACCTTGACTCGCAGGCGCTCGGCGACCTCCTCGATCGTCAGCAGCTCGCGCATGATGTCCTCCATCCCCTGATTCTCGGTGTCGGCGGCGTTGCCGAACGACTGTCCACAGGTGGCCTTGCCCCCGTCGGTGAGTGGGTCGCTGCGGCGTCCTCGCAGGTCAGGTTGCTGTTGGTGCGGCTCGAAAGGGCCTGGAGGGCAGTTGCCGAATGCCTGTCCACCGAACCAGCGGCCATGTCCGAGCAGGGGAGGGGTGCGCGGCATCCGGCGGGTAGGCGGCTTCGCAGAGCGCTGGGGAAGGCGTGGCCGCGGCGAGTGGCGAGCGGTGACGGATCGGATGGCATGGTCTCTCCGGACGGTGGCTGTCGTTGTCCGTCCACGAAAGCCCCGAGTTGCGGGACGCCGCTACCGCGTGCCGGGACGTTTGAGGACATCCCACGAGGCACGAGACGTCCGAGAAGTCCTGCGAACCGACTCGCGTGCCGCGTGCCGGTCTGAAACCGGTAAGCGCACCGTATGAGGGTGGGCGAGATTGTGGCTACACTTGTAGCCATGACGAATGACGGCCAGATGGCATTGAAGGACGTGAAGAACCGCCTGTCCGAGGTTGTGGACCAGGTGGAGCGTGAACACGACCGAGTCGTCATCACCAAGCACGGTCGCCCGGCCGCCGTCGTCGTCTCAATCGACGACCTCGAGTCGCTCGAGGAGACCCTCGACCTGATGGGCAAGCCGCGTCTGCTGGGCCAGATCCGCGACAGCCTTGGGGAGCTGGAGCGGGGCGAGGGCGAGGCCCTGACCAAGGACGAGGCGCTAGCGCTGTTGCGCCGCTGAGGTCGGCCCGTGGAGATCGCGTGGTCGCCGACAGCCAAGCGGGCCCTCGTGCGGCTGCCCGAGAAGGTCGCCGCCGCGGTCGTCGAGTTCGCCTACGGCGCGCTGGCGGAGAACCCCCAGCGAGTGGGCAAGGCCCTACGGTTCGAACTCGAGGGTCTGCACAGCGCCCGACGCGGCGACTTCCGCATCATCTATCGGATAGGCGACCAGGTCACGATCGTCGCCATCGAACACCGCGCGGACGCCTACCGCCAGAAGTAGCGCCCGCGCGACTTCACACCGACAGCGGCATGTGCGTGAACTTGTGTTTGCCCCCGGGGGCCGGCGCGCACCCCGGTCAGGGACTGGTGGCGAAGCTCACGGTGTACGGGGACGTGCCCCCCCGCGTGGGGTGAAGGTGACGAACCGTTCGTCGCCGCCAGTGGTCCACGCAACGGGGTCTCCGTCAAGACGTCATGTCGAGGGTGACCTGAAGTCAGTTGGCCGTCCGGGCTTGGTTGCGCCCCGGCACCTCCGCACCCGTGCGGGCGTACCGCCGGTGCCCGGAAGGTGCCTGTCGCCGGGACAGCGGCCACCGCCAGGGCCCCGGCCGGCCCGCGGGCCCACCGGTCGACGAGGTGAAGTTCACACTCTGAGGCGGGGTCCGCCGGGCGGAATATGCTGGTGGGGAGGGCGATCCGCCATGGCTAGGACAATTCTTACGACCATTCACCACCCACGCTCCACCGATGGCCTGAGGGCAGCACCGGGCCGACGCGAGGAGGTGGCTGCCAGGACCTCGCCCCGCTCGCTGCGCACCGTGCTCGCGCTCGTGGCCGGTGCGCTCCTCGCGCTGAGCGGCTGCGGGGGCGGGGGAGCGGGCGGCGGCGCGGGCGGCGGCGGGGTCGCCAGTACCAGCGTGACAACGCAGCCTGCGGACCGCTACGCGGTCACCCGTGTCCTGCACACGACCACGGGCGAGGGGGAGCGGGTCACGCTGCAG
>DATITJ010000522.1:0-4521 GCA_035467935.1 Ornithinibacter sp. | reverse complement strand
GACCCGGCCCTGGCGAGGATGCGGGCCTCGCGGTCGAGCACCGGCGAGGTCTACGACGCGGCGGCCGCGGAGCGCACGGTCGCGCTGCGCCGGCGCACGGCATCCGCCCTCGAACAGCTCGGGGTCGACGTCATCGACGCCTCCCCCGACGACCTGCCGGTGCGCCTGGCCGACCACTACCTCATGCTCAAGCGCCAGGGCCTGCTCTGAGTCAGGCGGCGGCGACGGGGGTGACGTCGCCGCTGTCGCGGGCGAGCACGTCACCGGTCGCGCCGTCGCGCACGGCGGCCCGCCCGACGACGAAGACGTAGGCGAGGAAGAGGGCCTCGGCCACGACCCCGATCGCGATGCGCGCCCACGTGGGCAGGCCCGAGGGCGTCACGAACCCCTCGATGACCCCGCTGACGAGCAGCACGACGACCAGCCCGAGGGCGACGGCGATGGCCGTGCGCCCCTCACGGGCGAAGGACTCCAGCCGGCTGCGTGGGCCGGGCTCGACCCACGACCAGAACAGCCGCAGCCCGACACCCCCGGCGACGAACACCGCGGTCAGCTCGAGGAGCCCGTGCGGGAGGATCAGGCCGAAGAAGAGCGCCCCGCGGTCGTAGGAGATCATCAGCGCCGCGGCGACCCCGACGTTGACGACGTTGGTCGCGAGCAGCCAGACCACGGGCAGGCCGAGCACGCCGAGGGCGATGCACAGGGCGGCCACCCGGGCGTTGTTGACCCAGACGAGCGTGCCGAACTCCGCGTGCGGGAACTCGGAGTAGTAGCTCTCGAAGTCGGTGCCGACGTAGGCCTGGATCTCGGCGGGCGTCATCCGGCTCGCCCAGACCTCCGGGTGGCCCACCGCCCACCACGCGGTGAGCGCGGCGAGGAGGACGCTGAGGATCGCGGTGGTGCCCCACCACCAGCGGGTGCGGTAGAGCGCGGCCGGGAAGGTGCGCGTGAAGAAGCCGACGGCGTCGGACCACGTCGAGGTGCGGGCCCCCGCCGAGGCCACGCGGGCGCGGGCGAGGACGGAGGACAGGTAGGTCACGACCGTGGGGTCCGGGCTCGCCGAGCGCACCACCGACAGGTGCGTCGACACCCGCTGGTAGAGGTCGAGCAGCTCGTCGGCCTCCGCCCCCGTCAGCCGGCGCCGCCCCGCGAGCTCCTCGAGCCGTCTCCACTGGGGCTGGTGCACCGTGAGGTAGGCGTCGAGGTCCACCCGCGCAGCCTAACCCCGCAGGTCGCGCGGCCCACGCGGGTTAGCATCGCCGGGTGAGCGACCCCGGGGGCTACCGCAGCTATGCCGGCGACGACATGGTCACCGGTGAGGGCGTGGCCGTCGAGGTGCCGGTGGCGAGCGTCGCCGCGCGCATGGCGTCGGGCGCGATCGACGTCGTCGTGGTGGTCGTGGTGCTGGTCGGTGGCTTCATCGTGTTCGGCCTGGCGCTGGGCGGGGCCTCGGAGGCGGTGGAGGGCATCGTCGCCATCGTCTGGTCCACGCTCGTCATCGTGGGCCTGCCCGCCGCGGTCGAGTCACTGACCCGCGGCCGCACCCTGGGCAAGCTGGCCCTGGGCCTGCGGGCCGTGCGCGACGACGGCGGCCCGATCACCGGCCGCCACGCGCTCGTGCGGGCACTCATCGCCTACGTCGAGGTCTACCTCCTGTTCGGCATGCCGGCCCTGGTGACCGCGATGGTCCACCCCCGGGCGAAACGGCTCGGCGACATGGCGGCCGGCACCGTCGTCGTCTCGCAGCGGGCCTCGCTGCGGCTCACCCCACCCCCGGGGATGCCGCCACCGCTGCACCGGTGGGCCCGCTCCGCCGACATCACGCCCCTGCCGTCGGGGCTCACGGTCGCGGTGCGGCAGTTCCTCTCCCGCGCACCCGGGCTGTCACCGGAGTCGCGGCGCACCATCGGGATCGACCTGCTCCGCGCCACGCTGCCGCACGTGAGCCCGCCCCCGCCGGGCGGCTTCCACCCCGAGGCGGTGCTGTCGGCCGTGGTCGCCGAACGCCGTCGCCGCGACCTCGACCGCCTGTGGCGCGAGGAGCGGCTGCGGGCCCGGGTGCTGCCCGCCGACCCGCTCTCGCCCACGCCCCACCCCTGACGCGGCCGGTCAGCCGTGGGCGCCCAGGGCGGCGTAGCCGGGCTTGACGACGTGCTCGATGATCTCGATGCGCTCGTCGAACGGCAGGAACGCCGACTTCATCGCGTTGATGGTGGCCCAGCGCAGGTCCTCGATCGTCCACCCGGCCTCGTCGACGAGCAGCTGCATCTCGCGGCTCATCGAGGTGCCGCTCATGAGCCGGTTGTCGGTGTTGACCGTGACCCGGAAGCGCAGGTCCTTGAGCATGGTGATCGGGTGCGCCGCCACGGACTCGGCGGCCCCGGTCTGGATGTTGGAGCTCGGGCACATCTCGAGCGGGATGCGGGTGTCGCGCACGTATGCCGCGAGCCTCCCGAGCACCGGCGCCTCACCCTCGCCGGTGGTGATGTCGTCGACGATCCGCACGCCGTGGCCGAGGCGGTCGGCGCCGCACCACTGGATCGCCTCCCAGATGCTCGGCAGGCCGAACGCCTCACCGGCGTGAATCGTGAAGTGGGCGTTCTCGCGGCGGAGGTACTCGAACGCGTCGAGGTGGCGGGTGGGGGGGAACCCTGCCTCGGCGCCGGCGATGTCGAACCCACCGACGCCGCCGTCGCGGTAGCGCACCGCGAGCTCGGCGATCTCGCGGCTGCGGGCGGCGTGCCGCATGGCGGTGAGGAGGGTGCGCACGTGGATCGGGATGCCGGCCGCGGCCGCCTCCTGCTCACCCTCGCGGAACCCGGCGAGCACGGCCTCGACGACCTGCTCCAGCGTCAGCCCGCCCTCGAGGTGCTGCTCGGGGGCGAAGCGCGACTCCGCGTAGACCACGCCGTCGGCGGCGAGGTCGAGGGCGCACTCACGGGCGACCCGGCTGAGCTGCTCCTGGGTCTGCATCACGGCGACGGTGTGCGAGAACGTCTCGAGGTAGCGCTCGAGGGACCCCGAGTCGGCGGAGTCACGGAACCACTGACCCAGCTCGACGGCATCCGTCGTCGGCAACCCGGCATACCCGCTGGCCTGCGCGAGCTCGATGACGGTGGCCGGTCGCAGGCCCCCGTCGAGGTGGTCGTGGAGCAGGGCCTTGGGGGCGCGGGCGACGATCGTGGGGGCGACGGCCCCGGTGGCGGTCATCGGGCGATCCTGTCGATGACGAGGGGCGTGCGTTCGACGGACGTGCCCTCGGGGGCGATCGTGATCGCGTCCCGCAGGGCGTCTCGGGCCCGGTCGAAGCGGTCGGGGGTGTCGGTGTGCAGGGTGAGCAGCACGTCGCCCTCGCGGACGGCCGCACCGGGCTTGGCGTGCATCTCGATGCCGGCGCCGGCCTGCACCGGGTCCTCCTTGCGGGCCCGGCCGGCGCCGAGGCGCCAGGCGGCGACGCCCACGGCATACGCGTCGAGACCGGAGAGCACACCGCTCGAGGTGGCGCGCACCTCGAGGGTGTCGGTGGCGACCGGCAGCGGGGCGTCGGGGTCACCGCCCTGCGCCGAGATCATCCGGCGCCAGGCGTCCATCGCGCGGCCGTCGGTGAGTGCGGCGGCCACGTCCTGGCCACCGCGTCCGGCGGCCTCGAGCATCTCCTCGGCGAGGCGCACGGTGAGCTCGACGACGTCGGCGGGGCCGCCACCGGCGAGGACCTCGACCGACTCGCGCACCTCGAGGGCGTTGCCGGCCGTCAGGCCGAGGGGGGTCGACATGTCGGTGAGCAGGGCCACGGTGGTGACGCCGGCGTCCGTGCCGAGGTCGACCATCGTGCGGGCGAGCTCGGTGGCGTCCTCGCGGGTCTTCATGAACGCACCGCTGCCGACCTTGACGTCGAGCACGAGGGCGGCCGTGCCCTCGGCGATCTTCTTGCTCATGATCGAGCTGGCGATGAGCGGGATGGCCTCGACGGTGCCGGTGACGTCGCGCAGCGCGTAGAGCTTCTTGTCGGCGGGGGCCAGGCCCGACCCGGCGGCGCAGATGACCGCGCCGACGTCCTCGAGCTGGCGCATCATCGCCTCGTTGGTGAGCGACGCCTGCCAGCCGGCGACCGACTCGAGCTTGTCGAGCGTGCCCCCGGTGTGGCCGAGCCCGCGGCCGGAGAGCTGCGGCACGGCCACGTCGAAGACGGCGACGAGCGGTGCGAGCGGCAGCGTGATCTTGTCGCCGACCCCACCGGTCGAGTGCTTGTCGGCGGTGGGGCGCGACAGCGACGAGAAGTCCATCCGCTCACCGCTGTCGATCATGGCCGCGGTCCAGGTCGCGATCTCGCGGCGGGTCATGCCGTTGAGGAGCACCGCCATCGCGAGCGCGCTCATCTGCTCGTCGGCGACGACCTCGCGCGTGTAGGCGTCGATGACCCAGCGGATCTGGTCGTCGGACAGCTCATGGCGGTCCCGCTTGGTGGTGATGACGTCGACGGCGTCGAAGGCTTCGCTCATCGGGCCATCATGGCAGGGGGTG
>DATITJ010000521.1:0-2189 GCA_035467935.1 Ornithinibacter sp. | reverse complement strand
TCGCGCGCAACGACGTGGCCGTGAACCTCGCGATCATCGCCATGGCGCTCGTCACCGCCTGGACCGGCTCGGGCTGGCCCGACATCGTGCTCGGCCTGGTGATCGTCGTCGGCAACGCCCGGGCGGCCTGGGAGGGGTGGGGCCTCGCCGGGGGGGAGCGGCGGGCGGCGCGGGCGCTGGCCGGCGAGGGCCTCGACGACTGAGACCGGCGACCGGCCCGGGCCCCCCGGGGGCCGGGGCCGCCGTGGGTGCCGCGTCGGCTCACCGCTCGGGGATCCAGGCAGGTGCCGGCACCCCGTTCCCGGTGAGGACGTCACAGCGGACGTACTGCGTGCCGACCCGCTGGAGGAGGCAGTCGTCGACGTGTCCCTCTCGGGCGGCGGGCGCCCCGGCGTCCGGCCGCGCCGACGACGGCGCGGCCCCGAGGCCGAGGAGGAGGACGACGGTCGCGGCCGACGCGGCCATCCGGACGAGGTGCAGGCGACCGGCGGTGCGCCGATCCCCGTGCTGGTGCGGGTGCGGGTGCTGGTGCTGGTGTTGGATCATGATGATCTCCTGGCTGGCGAGCTGTCCGACACCTCCACGGTCCGGCCGGGCCCCGCTGCGCCACATCGGGCTGCACCCCTGAGAAGGCACACGCGAACCCCTCAGATGTGTCATGACGAGGAGCCCACCGCGGTGCCAGACTGTCGGGGTGGCCACCCCGGCCGTGGCGGAGGCGCCGGCGTTCGTCGGCAGGACCCGGGAGATCGAGCGGGTCCGGTCGGTCGTCGACGGCGCCAGGGGAGGGCGGATGGGAGCCCTGCTCGTGTCCGGTGACGCCGGGGTCGGCAAGACCCGGCTCGTCGAGCGGGTGTGTGCCGGCGACGCCGCGCCCGACCTCGTCGTGCTCTCCGGGGCCTGCCTGCCCATGGGCGCGACCACCGTCCCGGACCGGCAGACCGCCGACTCGCGGTGCTGATGACGCTGCGGCGGGGCGAGGTGGGGGTCGGCCACCCCCTGCAGCGCTGGCTCGCCGACGTGCGGCGGATGCCGTGCCTCACCGAGCTGCCCCTCTCGTCGTTCGACCGCGGCGGAACCCGCGACCAGGTGCACGCCCTGCTCGACGCGCCGCCGCACGAGTCACTGGTCACCGACGTCCACACGCGGACCGGGGGGAACGCCTACCTCAACCGGCTCCTCGTCGAGGACCTGCCGTCGGACGCGCGCCACCTCGGTGGAGGCCTCCCCGACGACCTGCGCGGCGCGGTCCTGCGGCCTTGGCACCGGCTCTCCGAGCGATCGCGCGAGCTGGTCCTCGCGGTGGCCGTCGGGGTGAGGTCGCCTCCGGCGCAGCGGGCCGCCCTCCTGTCCCGCCTGAGGGAGGCCGCCGCCGAGCACGTGGACCACGAGGCCGAGTACGGGGCCGTCGAGGCCCTCCTCACCGAGGTCGACGAGGGCGCCGATCCCCTGCTCGTCGCCGAGCTGCTCGTGCGCCGCGAGCACCTGCGCTTCTCCACGGGTCGCGGGTTTCCTCCGCGTCGAGCCGGCTCGGCACGCCGCCGAGCTGTCGCGAGCGTGGCCCGGCGCGTGGCAGCACGGCTATGCCCTCGCGGAGGTGGCGCACGCCTCGTTGTGGGCTGACGACCCCGCGGCGCAGGATGCCGTGGCCGCCGCAGTGGCGCAGGCAGACGCCCTGGCAGACCCGCGAGTGACGGCCTACGCGTACGCGGCCGCCGCCATGGGTGCCATGTTCGCCCAGCGTCCCGGAGCCGCGGACCTGGCCGCCCGCGGCGTGGCGGCGGGCGCAGAGGCCCGCGACTGGTGGGGGTTCGTCCACGCGTCGCTCTGGGAGGCGAACGCGCTCGCACCATCGGGAATGGCGCAGTGGGCCCACTGCCTCCAGGCCCGGCGGGTGCAGCTCGAGTCGCTGGGGGCACCGCACCCCTACCTCGCGTGGATGTCGGCCGTCGAGGCGCACTCGCTGCTCGGTGCCGGGGACTGGCGCGGGTGCGGAGAGCGGTTGCGGGTCGCGCTCGGCTCGGACCCCGGCACGGGGGCCGACGTCATGGCGCGTCTCACGGCTGCCCGGCTCGCGACCCACCAGGGACGGCAGCGGGAGGCCGAGGCCCACCTCGCCCGGGCGGAGGAGCTGTTCGCCGACACCACCGACTTCCTCGCCTTCCAGTTCGACGCCGTCCGGGCGATGG
>DATITJ010000520.1:0-6608 GCA_035467935.1 Ornithinibacter sp. | reverse complement strand
CGGCGGCGACCACTACGTCTACCCCGACTCCGGCGGCTTCTTCGACGGCGGCAACACCATCGACGGCATCCTCGCCCTCGCCGCGTCGGGCACCGGACGCACCCAGATTGCCGAGTCGCTGACCTACCTCGCGACCCACCTCGGCGGCTACACCGGCGTCGACTTCGGCGACCGCTACGTCGGGGGCACCGCCAAGACGCTCATCGGCGTCGTGGCTGCCGGGGCGGACCCGCGGTCGTTCGCGGGCACCGACCTCGTCGCCGACCGGCCCCGCGGAGCCGATCACGTCGCCCAGCCCGTCGGCACTCCCCACCCCCGGCAGCAGCACCGACCCGGCCCCCTCACCGGGCGCCTCGGCCACCGCGACCGACTCGGCCACCGCGGCGTCGCCCTCCGCGATCCCCGCGACCGGCGACCGTGTCGCGGGTTCCTCCGCAGCGCGGCTCGCCGACACCGACGGTGCCGCCGCACCCCAGGCGGCGTATGCCGCGGACTTCGTCGCGCGCACGTTGGCAGCCGGCGGCGACCACTACGTCTACCCCGACTCCGGCGGCTTCTTCGACGGCGGCAACACCATCGACGGCATCCTCGCCCTCGCCGCGTCGGGCACGGGCCGCACCCAGATGGCCGAGTCGCTGACCTACCTCGCGACCCGCCTCGGCGGCTACACCGGCGTCGACTTCGGCGACCGCTACGTCGGGGGCACCGCCAAGACGCTCATCGGCGTCGTGGCCGCCGGGGGTGACCCGCGGTCGTTCGCCGGCACCGACCTCGTCGCCGACCTGCAGGGCCTCGAGGTCGCCGGTGGGCGGTTCAGTGACACCGGCAGCGGTGACTACACCATCACCATCACCCAGGCCCTTGCCCTCATCGCGCTCGCGCGCGCCGGTGAGCCCCTGACCGCGGCGTCGGTCGACACCCTCGTCGACCAGCAGTGCTCCGACGGCGGCTTCCGCGCGGGCATCGACGACCCAACCGGCTGCGTCGCCGACCCGGACGCCACGGCCTTCGCCGTCCAGGCGCTCGTCGCGGCCGGCGCCACGAGCGCGGCCGACGAGGCACTCGACCGGCTCGCTGCAGTCCAGGGCGCGGACGGCTCGGTGCGGGGCGCGGACGGCACGCCCAACGCGAACACGACCGGTGTCGCGGCGCAGGCGTTCGCGGCCGGCGGCCGCGACGCGGACCTGGCCGAGGCCCAGGCCTTCCTGACGTCCCTCCAGTACGGCTGCTCCTCGCCCGCCGCGCTCCGGGGTGGGCTGGCCTTCTCGGCCGCCGCCCGCTCCACGACGGCGATCGACGACTCGGACCTGCGCGCCACCCCGCAGGGGGCGCTGGGCCTCACCGGCGAGTCCCTGCTCTCGGCCCGCGTGGCGGAGGGCGCGAGCGCCGCCACGACGGCCCTGTCGTGCCCCACGACCCCGACGCCGACCACGACCCCCGCCGTCGCCCCGACCCAGGGCTCGGGCGGGTCCGGTGACGCGGGCGGCACGGGCGACACCGGCGAGGACGTCGCGTCGGACCTCACCGGCTCGTCGGCGCAGACCGGCTCGTCGGCGCAGACCGGCTCGTTGGCGCAGACCGGCAGCGACCTGCTCCTCCCGGTGGGCGCCGGCCTGGCGCTGGTGCTCGTCGGCGCGCTCGCCGTCGCGGCCTCCCGACGGCGGGGGGCGCACGCCTGATGCGGTCGACGACCCCGCCCCGACTCCTGCGTCGCCTCACCGGCGCCGCCGCGGCATCCGGTCTGGCGCTCGCCGGCCTGGTGCTCGCGGCGGCACCGGCGAGCGCCGCGGCGTGCTCGGGCACGTCCGGGGTCACCGTCGCCGTCGACACCGGGGGCTCGACCAGCACGGCGTGTGCCTCGGGCGACCCGTCGTCAGCCCTGAAGGCGCTGACCGGCGCGGGGTTCTCGGTGACCTACCCGCAGCAGTTCCCGGGCGCGGTCGTGTGCCGCGTCGACGGCGTCCCCGAGTCCGACCCCTGCGTGCGGATGCCCCCGGGCGACGCCTACTGGGCGTTCTTCCACGCCGAGCGCGGCGGCAGCTGGACCTACAGCTCCAACGGCGTCGCGAGCCACGACCCCGCGCCCGGCACGGTGGTCGGGTTCCGCTTCGGGTCGGGCCAGCAGCCGCGGGTCGCTCCCCCCGCCCCCGCCGCCACGAGCGAGCCGGCCCCGACGACCACCCAGCCCAGGGCGACCTCGACCCCGAGGAGGACCGCGGCGGCACCGCAGCCGACGAGCGCCCCGACGACCGCCCCGCCGACCGCCCCGGGGTCGACGTCGGCCACCGCCGAGGGATCCACGCCGGGCACCCCGGGGTCGGCATCCGGCACCCCCTCGCCCAGCGCCTCGCCCAGCGGCGCCTCGCCGAGCGCGTCGCCGTCGGCCACGGCGACCGTCTCCGCGTCGGCCACCGCGACCGGCACGCCGACGACCGTGGCCGCGGCCCCCACGTCAGAGCCCGCCGACGGCTCCGGCACCGGCACCCTGCTGGCGGGCGGCGCGCTCGTCGTGCTCGTCGCCGCCGGTGCGGGGTACGCCGCGTGGACGCGACGCGGCTGAGGCGATGATGGTCCGATGAGCCTCACCCTCCCCCGCACGGTCCACCCGGCCGCGTGGTGGGGGTGGGCTCTCGGCAGGGCGGTGGCCGTCAGCACGCCGAACAAGCCCTTCCTGCTCCTCCTCGCCCTGGCCGTCGTCACCCTCGTGGTGGCGGCACGACGAGGCTCGTCGCCCTGGGCGCGAGCGTTCCGGCTCTATCTGTGGCTCGGCCTCGCGATCATCGTCGTGCGCGTGGTCCTCCACGTGCTGGTGGGCCTGAAGTTCGGCGAGATCGTCCTGTTCCACCTGCCCGAGGTGACGCTGCCGCCGTGGGCGGCCGGCATCCAGCTCGGCGGCACGGTCTACCTCGAGGGCCTGCTCGCCGCCGCCCTGCAGGGCCTGCGGCTCGCCGTGATGATCGCCTGCATCGGCGCGGCGAACGCCCTGGCCAACCCCAAGCGTCTGCTGCGCGCCATGCCCGGCGCGCTGCACGAGATCGGCTCCGCGGTCGTCGTGTCGGTCTCGGTGGCGCCCCAGCTCGCCGAGAGCGTGCAGCGGGTGCGCCGGGCCCGCCAGCTGCGCGGTGACACGACCCGCGGTCTGCGGGCGGTGCCGGCGGTCGCCCTGCCGGTGCTCGAGGACACCCTCGAGCGCTCCCTCATGCTCGCCGCCGCGATGGACTCCCGCGGCTACGGCCGATCGGTCGACGTCCCCGGTGGTCACCGGCTGCTCACCGGTGTCGTCACGCTCGGCGGCCTGCTGGCGAGCGCGGTCGGCGTCTACGGCGTGCTCGACGCCACCACCCCGGCCCTCATGGGAACGCCCACCCTGCTGGTGGGCCTGGCCCTGTCGGCGCTCGGCCTCTGGCTCGGCGGGCGGCACGTGCCGCGCAGCACCTACCGCCCCGACCCCTGGCTCGGTGCGGAGTGGCTCACCCTCGCGTGTGGCCTCGTCGCCGCCGCCACGTTCGTGACGCTCTCCCGCACCGCCCCCGACGGGCTCGCCATGCCGCTCACGCCCCTGGCCGTGCCGCCCCTGCCCCTCGCGGCGGTGGCGGGGCTGCTCGTCGGTGCGCTGCCGGCACACCTCACCCCCCGGCCCCCGCGGCCCGCGCCCCGCACGCCCCGGCGCGGGGCGCACGAGCAGGTGGGGTCCCGTGCCTGAGCACGCGATCTCGCTGTCGCGGGTGTCGGTGGCCCTCCCGGGGTCGGACCGCGCGACGTTGCGCGACGTCGACCTCACCGTCGAGGAGGGCGAGCTGGCGCTCGTCGTCGGGCGCACCGGGTCGGGCAAGTCGACCCTGCTCGGCGCCATGTGCGGACGCGTTCCGCACTTCACGGGCGGCACCCTCACCGGGCACGTGCGTCTGCACGGTCGTGACACCCGTGACCACCGTCCACGCGACCTCGCCGACCTCGTGGGCGTCGTCGGCCAGGACCCGCTCGCCGGGTTCGTCACCGACACGGTCGAGGAGGAGCTGGCCTACGGCATGGAGCAGCTCGGGCTGCCGGCCGCGACGATGCGCAAGCGGGTCGAGGAGACGCTCGACCTGCTGGGCATCGCCGAGCTGCGCGACGTCGCGCTGCGCGAGCTCTCGGGCGGGCAGCAGCAGCGCGTCGCGATCGGCTCGGTGCTCACCGCACACCCGCGCGTCATCCTGCTCGACGAGCCCACGTCGGCGCTCGACCCCACGGGCGCCGAGGAGGTGCTCGCGACGATCACTCGGCTCGTGCACGACCTCGCCGTGACGGTCGTCGTCGCCGAGCACCGCGTCGAGCGCGTGCTGCACTACGCCGACACCGTCGTGCACGTCTCCCCCGACGGGTCGGTGCGCTCGGGGCTGCCGTCCGACCTCATGGTGGGCAGCGACGTCACCTCGCCGGTCGTCGACCTCGGTCGGTATGCCGGGTGGTCACCCCTGCCCCTGTCCGTGCGGGACGCGCGCCGGGCCGCCCGCGACCTGCGGGCCCGCCTCACCGCCACCCTCACGACGTCCCCCCATCGGACCATGGGTCGCTCGGGGGGCGTCGACCAGGCGTCCCTGGATCGACCTCCGGGGCGATCTCGGGACGCGGTGCTGGCGGCGCGGGACGTCGTGGTGCGCCACCCGGGCGAGGTGCTGGCGGTTGCGGGGGTCTCGCTCGAGGTCCGGGCCTTCGAGGTCATGGCCGTCATGGGGCGCAACGGGTCGGGCAAGTCGTCGCTGCTCTGGGCGCTTCAGGGCAGCGGGACGCTGACGTCGGGCACCGTCCTGGCGACTCGACCGGAAGCCGCGGGGGCCGGCGGCGCGGAGGCGTCTGGTCGGGGGACGTCGCGGCTGGGGCGCGGGACGGCATCCGCGACCGTCGAGCCGCGCAGTCTGGGTGCGGGAGAGCGACGTTCGCTCGTCGGGCTCGTCCCACAGTCAGCGGCCGACCTGCTCTACCTCGACAGCGTCGGCGCCGAGTGCGAGCAGGCCGACCGCGAGAGCCGCGCCGAGCCGGGCACCTGCGCGCGGCGACTCGCCGACGTGGCCCCCGGCATCCCCGCCGACCGCCACCCGCGTGACCTGTCCGAGGGACAGAAGCTCGCGCTCGTGCTCGCCGTGCAGCTCACCGCCGACCCGCCCGTGCTGCTCCTCGACGAGCCGACGCGCGGCCTCGACCCCACGGCGAAGGCGGTGCTCAGCGGCGTCCTGCGCGGGCTGGCCGCGCGCGGACGGGCCGTGGTCGTCTCGACCCACGACGTCGAGTTCGTCGCCGAGTGCAGCGACCGGGTGGTCGTCATGGCGGCCGGAGAGGTGGTCGCCGACGGGCCGACCGCCGAGGTCGTCGTGGCCTCGCCGGCGTTCGCACCCCAGGTCTCCAAGGTCACCGCTCCCGGCCCGTGGCTCACCGTCGCCGACGTGCGCGGGGCGCTCGAGGGGGTGGCGTCGTGAGCGCGCCGACCGTCCCCGTGACCGCGCCGGATGCCGTGCCGGAGGCCGTGCAGGGGGGTCGGCGGGTGCGCGCGCTGCGGCTGCGCCCCCGGTCGGCGGCGGCCGTGACGCTCGTGAGCCTCGCCGGGCTCGTGGCCTTCTGCTGGCCCCTGCTCGTCTCGCCGGAGTCGGGGCTCGCGCACGGCACCGACGCTCCCCTCGTCTTCGCCCTCGTGCTGCCGCTGCTGCTGGCCGTCGTGCTCGCCGAGCTCAGCGAGGGCGGTATGGACGTCAAGGCCGTCGCGATGCTCGGGGTGCTCGCCGCGATCGGCGCCGCGCTGAGGCCGCTCGGGGCCGGCTCGGCGGGACTCGAGACGGTGTTCTTCCTGCTCGTGCTCGGTGGTCGCGTCTTCGGGGCGGGGTTCGGGTTCGTCCTCGGCGCGACGACGCTGTTCGCGTCGGCGCTGGTGACCGGGGGGGTCGGGCCGTGGCTGCCGTTCCAGATGCTCGGAGCCGCCTGGGTCGGCTGGGGCGCGGGACTGCTCCCGGCGATGCGCGGGCGGGCCGAGGTTCTGATGCTCGCGGGCTACGGCGCCGTGGCGGGGCTGTCCTACGGGCTGATGCTCAACCTGTCGTTCTGGCCCTTCGCGACGGGGATGTCGGGCGAGCTGTCGTTCGTGGCCGGGGCACCCGTCCTCGAGAACCTCCACCGCTTCCTCGTCTTCACCCTCGCGACGAGCCTGGGCTGGGACATCGGTCGGGCGGTGACGACCGCGGTGCTCGTGGTGCTCACGGGCCGGGCGGTGCTCGGGGCGCTGCGGCGGGCCGCACGGCGGGCGGCGTTCGAGGAGCCGGTGGCGTTCGAGGCGCCCTCCGGCCCCGCGTCGGGCCAGGCGCCGGTCGGCCACGCCGACGTGGCACGATCGAGCCCATGAGCCCCCTGGAGCTGGACCGTGATCCCGCCTGGCTGAGCCGCGAGGACCTCGACGCGGCGCGCGCGCGGCTGCCGATCCTCTACGTCGACGCCGTGCCGGTGCGCGTCGACGAGCGTGGTGCGGTCACCGCGGTGGGCGTGCTGCTGCGTCTCGGGTCCGAGGGCAGCGTCTGCCGCGAGCTGGTGTCGGGCCGCGTGCTGCACCACGAGCGCGTGCGCGACGCCCTGCTGCGCCACAT
>DATITJ010000519.1:0-2398 GCA_035467935.1 Ornithinibacter sp. | reverse complement strand
GCCAGAAGCGCACGTCGAGGGCGAGCAGGTGCCCCTCGTCGTCGAACCCGACGGTGACCTCCTGCACCTGCCCGCGCTCGTGCGCGCTGGAGACGAAGTGCTCGCGGCGGTCCTCGACCCACTTGACGTCGCGACCGAGGTTGCGCGCCGCCCACGGGACGAGCACCTCCTCGGGCCACGGGTGCACGATCTTGACCCCGAAGCCACCGCCCACGTCGGGGGCGATGCACTCGACCTTGGCGAGCGGCATCCCCAGCTTGGCGGCCACGGCCGCGCGCACCCCGGTGGTCGTCTGCGTCGAGGTGTAGAGCCGCAGCGACTCGTCGTCGCCGTCCCAGCGGGCGTAGACGCCCTTGCCCTCCATGGGCATGCTCGCGCTGCGCTCGATCTCGAGGTGGAGGGTCAGGGTGTTGGGGGCGGCGGCCATCGCGGCGGAGACGTCGCCGACCTCCTGCACGAGGTGCGCGCTGACGTTGCCGGGGGCGTCGGCGTGCACGAGCGCCTCGCCGTCGCGGGCCTTCTCGATGCCGACGACCACGGGGAGCTGCTCGTAGGAGACGCGGATGCGCTGCGCGGCGTCCTCGGCGAGGTAGCGGTCGCGCGCGACGACCATGACGACGGCCTCGCCGACGTGGTTGACCTCGTCCCTGGCCAGGCAGTGGCCCGTGCGGGGGTGGGTGAGCGCCGGGTGGGGGATGAGCACGGGCAGGGGCTCGGCCACGCGCCCGGTGAGGTCCTCCCACGTGTAGATCGCCTCGACGCCGTCGACCTCCCACGCGTCGGCGATGTCGATGTCGGTGACGCGCGCGTGGGCGTGCGGGCTGCGGACGAATGCCGCCGCGAGCGCGCCGTGGCCGAGGTCGTCGAGGTAGCGCCCGTTGCCGGTGAGCAGGCGGGGGTCCTCGCGGCGCTGCACCCTCTCGCCGAACTGACGGGTGCTCATCGCGCGCCCCCGGTCTCGCGGCGGATCTCGGCCGCGCGCCCGACGGCCTTGACGATGTTCTGGTAGCCCGTGCAGCGGCACAGGTTGCCCGAGATGGCCTCGCGCGCCTCCTCCGGCGTCGGGTCGGGGTTCTCCTCGAGGTAGGCGGTGATCGTCGTGACGAACCCCGGTGTGCAGAAGCCGCACTGCAGCCCGTGGCACTCGGCGAACGCCTGCTGCACCGGGCTCAGGTGCTCCGGGTCGTTGCCGATGCCCTCGATCGTCGTGACCTCGTGGCGCTGGGCCGACACGGCGAACATCAGGCACGAGCGCATCGGGTCGCCGTCGACGAGCACGGTGCACGCACCGCACACGCCGTGCTCGCAGCCGACGTGCGTGCCGGTGAGGCCCAGGTCGTGGCGCAGGAAGTCGGACAGCAGCCGCCGTGCGGGTGCCCGGCCCCGGCGGACCACGCCGTTGACGCGGACGCTGATGTCGAGCAGCTGCTCGCCGGTCGGGCCGGTCGGGCCGGTCGGGCCGGTCGGGCTGCTCGGCGCGCTCACGCGACGCCCTCCTCGTCGGTCGTGGCCAGCAGGGCGCGGCGGGTGAGCTCGGCGGCGAGCATGCGGCGGTAGTCGGCGCCGGCGTGGATGTCGCCCTCGGGGTCGACATGGGCGCGCACGGCGTCGACGACCTCGTCGGGGACGGGGGCCGAGGCGTCGCGGCCGCCCAGCACGGGGGTCAGGTCGAGCACGGTCGGCACCGGGGTGACCGACACGAACGCCGCCCGGGCCGAGCGCACGACGCCGTCGGCGACCTCGACGGCCACCGCGACTCCCGCCAGGGCGTAGTCGCCGTGGCGGCGGGCGGACTCGAGGAATGCCGTGCGCGTCCCGGCCGCGAACCGCCCGAACCGCACCGCCTCGACGAGCTCGGCGTCGGCCAGCGTGGTCTCCAGCGGCCCCTCGAAGAAGTCGGCCGCGGCGATCTCGCGGCGCCCCCCGGGCCCGACGGCCTCGATGACGCCGCCGGTCAGCACGGCGACCGAGGGCATCTCGCCCGCGGGGTCGGCGTGCGCGATCGACCCGACGGTCGTGCCGCGGTTGCGGATCGCGGGGTGCGCGACGTTGCGCAGCGCCTGGCGCAGCAGGGGGAGGGCGGCATACGCCTCACCGTCGCGCTCGAGACCGGCGTGCCGCACGAGGGCGCCCACCCGCACCCAGTGGTCGGTGACGTGCACGGCATCCAGCCCGGAGACGCCGTTGACGTCGACGAGGTGGCCGGGGTTGGCCAGGCGCATGTTGAGCACGGGGATGAGGCTCTGCCCGCCGGCCAGCACCTTGCCGTCGTGGCCGACCTCGCCCAGGACGGCGACGGCCTCCTCGACCGTGCGGGGCGCGTGGTGCACGAACGGTCCGGGTTTCACCTGTTCGATCCTGCCTGCTCGAAGGGCTTCGGGGAAAGGAACCGCCCCGC
>DATITJ010000518.1:0-1512 GCA_035467935.1 Ornithinibacter sp. | reverse complement strand
CACGCACCGGGAGCAGACGATGCACGAGGAGGGGTCGAAGGCGAAGTAGGGGTTGCTCAGGTCGACCGGGCGCGGGTGGGCGACCTGATCGCGGGAGCCGGGCCGGCCGTAGCGGACCTCGGCGGAACCGACCGTGGTCGCCACCTCCTGGATCTCGCAGTTGCCGCGGGCGCAGCCGTCGCAGTCCTCCGGGTGGTCGGAGAGGTAGAGCTCCATGACGTTGCGGCGAAGGTCGCGCACCGTCTCGGTCTGCGTGCTGACGACCATGCCGTCGGTGCAGGGCGTCGTGCAGGAGGCGGGCGCGCCCTTGACCCCCTCGACCTCGACCAGGCACATCCGGCACGAGCCGAAGGCCCTGAGGGAATCGGTCGCGCACAGCTTGGGGATGGGCACGCCGGCCTCGGCGGCGGCGCGCAGGACCGACGTGCCGGCGGGGACGTCGACCTGCCGACCGTCGATGGTGACCGTCACGGGCGCGGCGTCGTGGACAGCCGGGGTGCCGAGGTCGACCTCGGGATCGCGGATGCTCTGACTCATACGGGTGCTCCGCTCGGCTCGATTTCCTTGGGCTCGAAGTCCTCGGGGAAGTGCCGCATCGCGCTCTGCACCGGCATCGGTGTCAGCCCGCCCATCGCGCACAGCGACCCCTTGGTCATGGTCTCGCAGAGGTCGTCGAGCAGGACCAGGTTGGCTCCGACGTCCTGCCCCGCGATGATCCGGTCGATGGTCTCCACGCCGCGGGCGGACCCGACGCGGCACGGCGTGCACTTGCCGCACGACTCGATCGCGCAGAACTCCATCGCGAAGCGCGCCATCCGCGCCATGTCGACGGTCTCGTCGAACACCACGATGCCGCCGTGCCCGAGCATCGCGCCGGTCTCGGCCAGGGCCTCGTAGTCCATGGGGACGTCGAAGCCCGACGCCGGCACGTACGCGCCGAGCGGACCGCCGACCTGCGCCGCGCGCGCGGGACGGCCCGACAGGGTCCCGCCGCCGTACTCCTCGACGAGCTCGCGCAGCGACACTCCGAAGGGCAGCTCGACGATGCCGCCCTGTCTGACGTTGCCGGCGAGCTGGAAGACCTGGGTGCCGCGGGAGCGGCCGGTGCCGAGGGATGCGTACGCCGCGCCACCGTCAGCGAGGATCATCGGCACCGCGCACAGCGTCAGCACGTTATTGACCGCGGTCGGCCGGCCCCACAGGCCCTTGACGGCCGGGATCGGCGGCCTGGCACGAACCTCGCCACGGCGGCCCTCGAGGCTCTCGAGCATCGAGGACTCCTCGCCGCAGATGTAGGCGCCCGCCCCGACGCGGACGTGCAGGTCGAAGGCAAGGCCGGAGCCGAGGACGTCCTGCCCGAGGTAGCCGTGGGTGTACGCCGCGTCGATCGCGCGCCGCAGGGCGGCCACGGCGTGGGGGTACTCGGAGCGGACGTAGACGTAGCCCTCGCTCGCCCCGACGGCACGGGCGGCGATGGTCATGCCCTCGACGAGGGTGAACGGGTCGCCCTCG
>DATITJ010000517.1:0-3821 GCA_035467935.1 Ornithinibacter sp. | reverse complement strand
GGCGCGATGAACGGCCAGGCGCCCGGCGCGAAGGTCGTCTCCTCCCGGGCCTGCACCTGGGGCGGCGGCTGCACCGCGGCTGCGCTGACCGACGGCATGGTCGACCTCGTCGTCAACCGCGGCGTCGACGTCGTCAACATGTCGATCGGTGGCCTCCCGGCCCTCAACGACGGCAACAACGCCCGGGCCCGTCTCTACGACGCCCTCATCGACGTCTACGGCGTCCAGCTGTTCATCTCCGCCGGCAACAGCGGCGCGGGCATCAACACCATCGGTGACCCGTCCGTGGCCACCGACGTCGTCAGCGTCGCCTCGTCGATCAGCAAGGAGACCTGGCTGGCCAACTACGGCTCCGAGGTCTCCACGCCCCTGACGCTGCACAACTACTCCTCGCGCGGCCCGCGTGAGGACGGCGGCTTCAAGCCCAACGTCATGGCCCCCGGCTCGGCGATCTCCACGGTGCCGCAGTGGCTCAAGCAGGCCGACGTCGCGGAGGCCGGCTACACCCTGCCGGTCGGGTACGCGATGTTCAACGGCACGTCGATGGCCTCCCCGCAGGCCGCCGGCGCAGCCGCGCTGCTCCTGTCCGCGAGCTTCGACACCCGCACCGCGATCACCCCGGCGCAGCTGCGGAGCTCGATGTACAGCACGGCCGACTTCGTCAAGGGCGTCGAGGCCGTGTCCCAGGGCACCGGCCAGGTCGACGTCCCCCAGGCGTGGGAGGTGCTCCGGACGCGTCCGGCGACCCAGACCTACGCCACCGACGCCCCGGTCTGCACGGCGATCTCCGACTTCCTCGCCACCCCCGACCGCGGCACCGGTGTCTACAACCGCTGCGCCGCCGACGAGGGCGGGCAGCAGGTCGGGCAGGCCAAGCGGTATGCCGTCGAGGTCACCCGCACGTCCGGCGCCGCCACGGCGACGGAGCACACGGTCAAGCTCGTCGGCAACGACGGAACCTTCTCGGTGAGGCCCACCGTGACGCTGCGCAAGGACCGCGCCCAGACGGTCAACGTGGTCGCCAAGCCGCGGACCAAGGGCCTGCACTCGGCGATCCTCGAGATCGACGACCCGACGACCAAGCGCGTCGTGGACCACCGCGTCATGCTCGCGGTCGTCGCGTCCGACCAGCTCTCCGCCCCGTCGTTCTCCGTGACGGCGACCGGTGAGGTCGAGCGCAACCTCGTCAAGCGTCACTTCGTCACCGTCCCCGAGGGCGCCAAGGCCCTGCAGGTCAACCTCGGTGGCATCGCGACGAAGAGCCAGGTGCGGTGGATCGCGTTCAACCCCTACGGCATCCCGGTCGACTCGACCGCGACGACGCAGTGCTACACCAACTTCGGCACCCCGACGTGCAATCCGGCGTCGCGGGCCTACGCCAACCCGATCCCGGGCGTGTGGGAGCTGATCGTCGAGGCACGGCGCACCTCGCCGTTCCTCGAGAACCCCTACCGCCTCACGGCCGCGGCCCAGGGCGTCACGGTCTCCCCGGCGACGCAGACGGTCACGGCGCCCGTCGGCACGGCGACGCCGGTCACCTGGACGGTGACCAACGACTTCGGTCCGGTCACCGTGACCCCCGAGGGCGGCTCGCTCGGCTCGGCGCTCGCCGAGCGCAAGTCGATCGGTGACGGCGAGGTCCAGGAGTTCGAGGTGGTCGTCCCTGCCGGGGCCGAGCGCCTCGACGTGGCCATCGGCGGCACGTCCGACCTCGGTGCCGACCTCGACCTCTACGTCTACGACGAGGCCGGTGACCTCGTGGGCCAGTCGGCCGACGGCGACTCCGAGGAGTCGGTGTCGATCATCACCCCTGCCGCGGGCACGTACACCGTCGAGGTGGACGGCTACTCGGTGCCCTCGGGCTCGACCGAGTACGACTACCGCGACGTGTTCTTCTCATCGGCGCTCGGCACCCTCGCGGTGCCCGGCGGCGCGATCGACCTCGGCACCGGCGAGTCGGCCCCCATCCCGGGGACGCTGACCGCCGCGGCCCCGGCCGCGACCGGTCGCCAGCTGTTCGGCGAGATGAACGTCATGTCGCCGGCGGGCGCGGTGCTCGGCACCGGCTCGGTGCTCGTCACCCCCTGACCGGGACGGCTCGCACCGGTGACACCGGCAGCGGAGGGCCCCGTGGACCACTGGTCCGCGGGGCCCTCCCGCGTCGAGCGGAGGTGAGGTGGAGCGGATGCCGTGCCACGGCATCCGCGCCCGGCGCCCGGCGCCCGGCGCGTCGGTGGCCGGGCCCGGTCCGTCAGCGCGTGGCGCCCGTGACGAGCCAGTGGTCGGTGCGCACCCGGGCCCACATGAGGGCCGCGCGCACCGACATGAAGAGGGTGAACGCGATCCACAGCCAGGTGACGGCGTCGACCTGGCCGCGGGTCGTGCCGTCGTCGAGCAGCCAGTCGCCGGCCGCGCGCACCGCCAGGATGACCGGGAGGTAGGCCACGAGCGTCACGATCATGGCGCGGGCCAGCCAGCGCCCGTCGCCGGCGCCGATGAGCACGCCGTCGACGACGAACACGAAGCCGGACAGGGGCTGCCCGAGCGCGACGACGAGGAGGCCACCCGCGATGGCGGCCTGCACGGCGGCGTCCGGGGTGAACAGCGGGCCGAGGAGGGGTCGCACGAGGAGCAGGACCAGGCCGAGGACGATCCCGGCGGCCACGCCCCAGCGCAGCATCAGGGTCGTCGCGGCGCGGGCGGCGCGCGTGTCACCGGCGCCGAGGGCCTTGCCGGTGATGGCCTGGGCCGCGATGGCGAGGGCGTCGAGGGCGAAGGCGAGGAAGGTCCAGATCGTCGCGGTCACCTGGTAGGCCGCCAGCGGGACGTCGCCGAGGCCGGCCGCGACCCAGGTCGTCACGAGGAGCACGGCGCGCAGGGCCAGGGTGCGCACGAGGAGAGGGACCCCCCCACGGGCGGCGGCGAGCACGCGCCCGGGATGGGCGCGCAGCGGGACCGACGTGCGGGCGGCATACCGGACGAGGACGACCACGAGGGCCGCCGCCATGCCGGTCTGGGCGATCACCGTGCCCCACGCCGAGCCCGCGATGCCCCAGCCGAGGCCGTGGACGAACCACACGTTGAGCGCGATGTTGAGGCTGAAGCCGCCGACGGCGGCGACGAGGGGGGTGCGCGTGTCCTGCAGCCCGCGCAGCACGCCCGTCGTCGCGAGCACCACGAGCATGGCGGGGATGCCGACCGCGGAGACGCGCAGGTAGGTGACGGCCTGCTCGAGCGCGGCGTCGGAGGCGCCGAAGACGCGGCAGAGGGGGTCGGCGAAGACCGCGACGACGGCCGCGGTGGCCGTGCCGAGGAGGATCGCGAGCCAGGTGCCGTCGATGCCGGCGGCAATCGCGCCCGCACGGTCGCCGGCGCCCAGCTGGCGGGCGACCACCGCGGTGGTGCCGTAGGCGAGGAAGACGAAGACGTTGGCGGCGGTGAGCAGGATGGCGCTCGCGACGCCGAGCCCGGCCAGCGGTGCGACACCGAGGCGTCCCACGATGGCGGCGTCGGCGAGGAGGAAGAGGGGCTCGGCGACGAGGGCGAGGAAGGCGGGGACGGCGAGGTGCAGCACCTCGCGGTGCTGGCCGCCGCGGCCCGGGCCGGGCACGTCGGGCGCCTCCACGGTCTCTCCCACGCAGGGCACTGTCCCACGGCAGGGCGAGGCCATCGTGTCGGGGTGCGTCGGGGGCCACCCCCCGAGACGGACGTCCGTCCGCCCGGCCGCCCGGCCGCCCGGCCGCCCGGCCGCCCGTCCGCCCGGCCGCCCGTCCGCCTGAGGCCCTTCGCCGGGTGCTGTTCGTGACAGGCGGGCACCACAG
>DATITJ010000516.1:0-2155 GCA_035467935.1 Ornithinibacter sp. | reverse complement strand
TCGACCTCCGCGGCCACGGAGACCGCGCAGTCGGGCAGTCCGTAGAGGTAGTTGACGGTCCCGTCGATGGGGTCGATCACCCAGCGCACCCCGCTGGTGCCGGGCAGGTCGTCGCCCTCCTCCCCCAGGATGGCGTCATCGGGACGCTCGGCGGTGATGCGGGAGCGGATCAGCTGCTCGACCGCACGGTCGGCCTCGGTGACGACGTCCACGGCACTCGTCTTGGTGTCGGCGACGTCGATGCCGCCGAGCCGCATCTCCCGAGCCAGGTCGGCGCCCTCGTGCGCGACGCGAGCGGCCAGGTCGCGGAGCTCAGGACCGGTCGGGGTGGCGCTCGCTGCTGCCATCAGTCCGACCCGCACAGTGCCGGGCGGGGACCCCGCGGGTTGGGGCAGCAGTCCGCGGCGCACACCTCGGGCCACGCCGAGATCGTGCCGACGGCGGGCCGAGCCGGGTCCTCACCGCGCTCGGCCGCGGCGCGCTCGACGAGGAGGTCGCGGACCATCCGGACGAACCGGGGGTCGATGCCGGGTGTCGCGGCACGCGCCGCGGGGATGCCGAGGCGCTTCGCGGTGGCCATCGCCTCGGTGTCGAGGTCGTAGATGACCTCCATGTGGTCGGACACGAAGCCGATCGGCACCAGCACGACCGAGGACACCCCGTCGGTGGCGAGATCCTCGAGGTGGTCGTTGACGTCGGGCTCGAGCCACGGCGTGCGGGGGGAGCCCGACCGCGAGCAGTAGACGAGGTCGTGGCGATGCACCCGCCCGGTCTTCTCCCGCACCCGGGCCGCGACGACGTCCACGGCACTGCGGTGCTGCCTGACGTACGCCCCTCGGCTGTAGGTGCCGGTGGTGAGGGGCGGCCCGCTCGTCTCGGCCATCTCGGTGGGCACCGAGTGGGTGACGAAGACCAGGCGGGCGGTGTCGCCGTTCGAGGGGAGCTCGGCCAGTGCGGCGAGGCAGGCGTCCACGACGGGCTCGATGAAGCCGGGGTGGTTGAAGTAGTTGCGCAGCTTGTCGAGCCGGGGCGCACCCGCGGTCTGGTCGACGGCGTCGAAGAGGTTCTCGCGGTACTGCCGGCACGACGACCAGGACGAGTAGGCCGAGGTCGTGAAGACGGCGGCGCGGGTGATCCCGTCGGCCACCATCTGCTCGAGGGTGTCGGCGAGGTAGGGGTCCCAGTTGCGGTTGCCGAAGTAGACGGGCAGGTCGATCCCGGCCTCGGCGAGCTCGCGCTCGATCTCGGCGATCAGGGCCCGGTTCTGGTCGTTGATCGGGCTCTTGCCACCGAAGAGGAAGTAGTGCTCCCCCACCTGCTCGAGGCGCTCGCGCGGAATGCCGCGTCCGCGCGTCACGTTCTCGAGGAACGGGACGACGTCCTCGGGCTTCTCCGGCCCCCCGAAGGACAGCACCAGCAGGGCGTCGTACGGCGTCACGTCGGGGCTGCCCGCGGGATTCATGGCGCCAGCCTAGGACGGCCTACGATCCGGGCAATGCTCGACTCCTACCGCCGGGTCCTGTCCCGGCCCGGTGCCCTCGCCTTCAGCAGCGCGGCCCTCGTCGCTCGGCTGCCCATGTCCATGGTGGGGCTGGGCATCGTGCTGCTCGTGGAGGAGCGGACCGGCTCCTACGGACTGGCCGGCACGGTGTCGGCGGCGTTCGTGCTCGCCGAGGCCGCGTTCGCCGTCCTGCACGGGCGCCTCGTCGACACTTTCGGCCAGTCACGCGTGCTGCCGCTGGCGATCTCGATCTTCGGCGCAGGGATGGCACTGATGATGCTCGCCGTCGAGCAGGAGTGGCCGCTCGCGTTCACCTACCTCTTCGCGGCCCTCGCCGGCGCGTCGCTCCCCCAGGTCGGCGCCAGCGTGCGCACCCGGTGGGCCCACCTGCTCGACCGGCCCGCCGAGGTCCAGACCGCTTTTGCCCTCGAGGCCGTGCTCGACGAGGTCGTCTTCGTGGTCGGACCCGTGCTCGTGACGATCCTCGCGACGTCCTGGCACCCGGTGGCCGGCCTCACCACCGCCGCCGTCAGCGGCCTGATCGGCACCTTCGCGTTCGCGGCCCAGCGTCGCACCGAGCCACCGGCCGGTCGTCGCGACGAGTCGGGGGCACGCGAGCCCATGCCGTGGCGGCTGGTGCTCACCCTGGCCATG
>DATITJ010000515.1:0-1778 GCA_035467935.1 Ornithinibacter sp. | reverse complement strand
GGTGCCTGGTCGCCGGTGAGCCTGGGCGACTACGCCGCCGGGTCCAACCACGTGCTGCCCACGGGTGGGTGCGCCTGTCACAGCAGCGGGCTGTCGGTGCAGTCGTTCCTGCGCGGCATCCACGTCGTGACCTACTCGTCGAGGGCCCTGCGCGAGGTCGGCGGCCACGTCGTCACGCTCGCCCGCGCCGAGGACCTCCCCGCCCACGGCGAGGCGGTGCTCGCTCGTCACCCCGAGGTCGACCCGCTGGCCTGACCCGGGCCGGCCCTGCACCCGGACCTTCACGTTCGCCCCGGTTCCGATCCGGTGTCCTGCTGAACCTTCCTGCATCGGGCGGGAAAGTTCCGGGGCGGTCGGTCCACGGACCGTCCACGCCAATGGACGGCCCGTCGGGTCCCGGTCGCCCCCACCTAGACTCACGCGCATGGACCCCCGCACCACCGTCGACGCGATGCTGCGCGCCGACCTGCGCGGCCGCACGGCCTACGGCGCCCCCCAACTCGAGGTGCCGGTGGCGCTGAACACCAACGAGAACTCGTATGCCGTGCCGCCGGTCGTCGTCGCCGCGATCACCGACGCCGTGGCCGGCATCGCCGCGGGGCTCAACCGCTACCCCGACCGGGAGTTCACCGCGCTGCGTGAGGCGCTCGCGGCCTACCTCTCGCGCAGCGGCACCAGTGTCTCCGCCGAGCAGGTCTGGGCCGGCAACGGCTCCAACGAGGTGCTCCTGCACCTGCTCCAGGCCTTCGGCGGCCCGGGACGCACCGCGCTCGGCTTCACGCCCGCCTACTCGATGCACCCGGTCATCACGACGACGACCGGCACCACGTGGGTCGACGGCATGCGCGGGGTGGGTGCCGGAGCGTTCGACCTCGACACGGCATCCGCCGTCGAGCAGGTGCGCCGCCACGACCCGCACGTGGTGTTCCTCTGCTCGCCCAACAACCCGACCGGCACCGCCCTCGGGCTCGACGTCGTCGAGGCCGTGCACGACGCCGCGCCGAAGGCCCTCGTCGTCGTCGACGAGGCGTACGCCGAGTTCGCGCGGCCCGGCACGCCGAGCGCGCTGACCCTGCTCGACGGCCGGCCGCGCCTCGTCGTGACCCGCACGATGAGCAAGGCCTTCGCCCTCGCCGGCGGGCGCCTGGGCTACCTCGCCGCCGACCCCGCGCTCGTCGACGCCCTGCGCCTCGTGCGGATGCCGTACCACCTGTCGACCCCGACGCAGGCGGTCGCGCTCGCCGCGCTCGCGCACGCCGACCTCATGCTCGAGACGGTCGCCGCGATCAAGGAGCAGCGCGACCGGATCGTCGACGGGCTCGCCGCGGCCGGCCTCGACCCGGTCCCCAGCGACGCCAACTTCGTGCTCTTCGGGCACCTCGCCGACGCGCACGAGACGTGGTCCGCGCTGCTCGACCGGGGCGTCCTCGTCCGCGACGTGGGCATCGCGCACTATCTTCGTGTCACGGCCGGGACTCCTGACGAGACCACCCGGTTCCTCGAGGCCGTCACCGGCCTCGCCCCGACCCACCGCACAGGAGCAGTCCCGTGAGCAGCGCCGCCGCCCCCCGCACCGCCACCGTGCGCCGGGGCACGTCCGAGAGCACCGTCGAGGTGACCGTCGACATCGACGGCACCGGCCGCGGGGAGGTGAGCACCGGCGTGCCGTTCTACGACCACATGCTGCTGTCCCTCGCGAAGCACTCGCTCATCGACCTCACCGTTCGTGCCGAGGGCGACACGCACGTCGACGCGCACCACACCGTCGAGGACGTCGC
>DATITJ010000514.1:0-9189 GCA_035467935.1 Ornithinibacter sp. | reverse complement strand
GGCCGGCGAGCCGCCGCAGCGCGGGCAGGACGAAGACGTGGAACGACACGAACGAGCTCACCGGATTGCCGGGCAGGGTGACCGCCGGGGTGCGCGAGCGACCGACGACGCCGCAGCCCTGCGGCATCCCCGGTCGCATGGCCACCTTGACGAACTCCACGCCGCCGTCGGCGGTGAGCACCTCCTTGACGGTGTCGTAGACGCCCATCGACACGCCGCCGGTGGTGACGACGAGGTCGGGTGCGCCCGGGAGGTCGTCGAGCAGGGCCCGCATGACGTCGGCGTCGTCACGCAGGTGCACCGAGCCGGCGACCTCGGCACCGGCGGCCTCGACGAGCGCGCAGAGCATGACGTGGTTGGAGTCGACGATCTGGCCGTGCTCGAGGGTCGCCCCCGGCGTGACGAGCTCGTCGCCCGTCGACACGACGGCCACGCGTGGGCGAGGGTGCACCGAGACCTCGGGCACGTTGGCCGCGGCCGCGAGCGCGAGGTGGCCCGGGCCCAGTCGCGTGCCGGCCGGCAGCACCCGGTCGCCGGTGCGCACGTCCTCGCCGCGGCGCCGCACCGACCTCCCGGCGGGTGGTGCGGCGTGCAGGGCGACCTCGGTGGCGCCCCCGTCGGTGAGCTCGACGGGCACGACCGCGTCGGCACCCTCGGGCATCGGGGCCCCGGTCATGATCCGCAGCGCCCGGCCAGGGTGCAGCACGTGGTGCGTGGTGTCGCCGGCGGCGATGTCGCCCGCGACCGGGAGGACGACAGGGGCCTCGGGCGCGGCGCCGGCGAGCTCCGCCGAGCGCACGGCATACCCGTCCATCGCGGAGTTGTCGAAGCCCGGCAGGTCGACGGCGGCCACGACGTCCTGCGCCAGCACCAGGCCGAGCGCCGACCCGACGGGCACGGTCGTGGCTGGCAGCACCCCGACGAGCGAGAGGACCGCGGCGCGGTGCTCGTCGAGCGTGCGCATCAGACCTCCCCCTCGAGGTGGGCGCCGTCAGCAATGGTGCGCACACCACCGGTGACCCGCACGTCGCCCGTGCACACGACACCGGCGCCGAAGGTCGCGTCGGCCTCGACGCGCAGGCTCGAGCAGCCCCGGATCGAGGGGACACCGGCCGGGAATCGCTCCTCGAAGGCGTCGACGTGGGTGTAGGCCCGGCCCAGGTCGACGAACGGCTCGGGGTGGTCGATGGTCGACTCGACGAGGGCGTCGTCGGTGAGGCGGTACAGATCGGAGCGGATGAGGAGCAGCTCGTTGGTGGTCTTCACCGGCCGGAAGCGGCTGCGGTCGACGGCGAGCGCGCGCGAGCCGTCGAACACCTCGACGGCCGCCCCCATCGCGGACTCGACCTGGATGACCGGCGTGGAGTCGGGGCGGGTGGGGTCGACCGTCTTGCGGTTGACGATGATCGGCAGGCCGAGCACGCCGTCGCGCTCGGCGAGGCGCGCGGCCAGGGCGTCGAGGTCGACCCAGAGGTTGTTGGCGTGGAACCACGGGTGGCGGCGGTTGTCCTGGAAGAAGTGGTCCTCGCCCTCGGCGACCATGGCGCTGTCGCGCAGCACGAGGCGTCCGTCCGCTCTCCGCACCGCGAGGTGCCCGCCCTTGCGGTCGTTGGCGGTGCGCTCGCACACCTCGGTGACGTAGGGAATGCCCTCCTGCGCCATCCACGCCGGCACGGCCCCGTCACACGTGGCGCCGAGGTTGTCGGCGTTCGACAAGAACGCGTAGCGAAGACCCCTCTCCCGCAACGTGTCGAGCAGCCCCGTGGTCTGCAGCGCGACATAGACGTCGCCGTGGCCCGGAGGACACCACTCGAGGGAGGGGTCGTCGGGCCACGACACGGGCGACAGGTCGTCGGCGCGCAGCTTGGGCTCGCGGTTCTGCAGGAAGTCGAGGGGCAGCCCGTCGACCGCGAGGTCGGGGTGTCGCTCGAGCGCCGCCAGCGTCTCGTCGCGGGTGCGGAAGGAGTCCATCAGCAGCAGCGGGGTGTCGACGCCGTGCCGTCGTCGCAGCGCCAGCACCTGGAGGGCGATGATGTCGAGGAAGGTCAGGCCGTCGCGGACGTGGAGCACCGACTTGGGGCCGCGGATGCCCATGCTCGTGCCGAGGCCCCCGTTGAGCTTGATGACGACGGTGTGCGCCAGGGCCCGCGCCACGGCCGCCTCGTCGGGTCGCACGTCGTCGAGGCGGGCCACCTCGAGCAGCGGCTCGATGGTGTCCTCGGCGATCGTCCCGGTCACGGCCGAGCTGAGCTGTTCGTGGTAGTGCCCGAACACCGAGATCGCCAGCTCGGGGACCCCGGCCCCACGCATCTTCGTCGTCGCGGCCTGCAACCCGTCGCTGGTCATGCCGCCAACCCTACGATGCCGACATGGCCCGTGATCCCGCGAAGTCCGCCCGTCGCACCGAGCGGCGCTCCCGGCGACGCGAGATGGCCGCCACGCGCGACCTCCCGGCCGACGACGCCGCCCTCGCGCGGCACGTCCGGCGGCTCGTCGAGGAGCTCGGGCTGGGCCCCGGTTCCGTCGTGATGTCGTATGCCGCGGTGCCCGGTGAGCCGCCGACCGCGGCCGTCAACGCGTGGCTGGCGGCGCACGGCATCCGGGTGCTCCTGCCCATCACGCTGGCCGACCTCGACCTCGACTGGCACGACTCCGCCGACCCGGGTGCCACACCGCTCGGGACCGGAGCCGTCGCCCTGGCCGACCTCGTGCTGGCTCCCGGCCTGGCGGTCGACCGGGCCGGCACCCGGCTCGGGCAGGGCGGCGGCTGCTACGACAAGGCGTTGCCGCGGCGCCGCCGGGGCACGCCGGTGGTCGTCGTGCTCCACCCCGGGGAGCTCGCGGGTGACGGTGCCGAGCCGCTCCCCCGCGAGGCGCACGACCAGCCGGTCGACGCGGTCGTCACGGCCGACGGGGTCACCGATCTCGGGCTCAGCCCGTGGCGCCGGCGTCCTCGGGCCTGAGGGTCAGCACGTCGGGGTCGGTGTCGCGCACCGCCGCCTCGCTGAACGGCCAGGGCCGCTGGCGCCCCTCGACCCAGTCGTCGACCTGGTCGGCGTAGTGGTCGTCGGTCGGGTGGCCGCTCACGCCGGTCTGGTTGATCCACGTCGACGCGTCGAGGTCGGCGAGGTCGACCACCATCCGCATCGACGGCGCCGCGGTCACGGAGTAGCCCTCGCTGGCGTTCCACGCGTTGGCGTTGACGATGGCCGAGCCGCCCGGCATGTCGAACGGCCCCACGTTGACGAGCCAGCGCACGGGTGCGGGCACGGCGTCGCCGCCGAGCACCCTGTGCTCGAGGTCGAGCCGGTGCAGCTTGCCCCACTGCCAGTTGGCGGGGTCCTTGCCGAGCTCGCGGGTCAGCTCGAGCCGCGCCTCGACCAGGGCCCGGCGCAGGATCTCGTCCTTGCCCTCGGTGACGTTGGGAGTGAGCTTGTCGTCCCACCATGCGCTCTTGGGGTTGGTCAGCAGCTGCTGCACGGCCGAGCGGTAGCGCCCACCCCCGTCGGACTTCAGGCCGACCGGGAGCTCGTCGTCGAAGAGCAGCTCGCACAGGTTGCGCCACACCGCGTTGTAGTACGCGGCCGCGGCTCCGGCGTCCTCGTCGCCCGCCGGCGTCGTGCCGTCCCAGCCGCGCAGCAGCTCGCGCGCCTCACGGGTGAACTCGAGCAGGCCGTCGGAGTCGGGGTCGCTCTCCGACGCCTCGAGCGGCACGGTGAGCAGGGCCGGCACGAGCATCATCGCGAACCCGTCCCGGTCGTCCATCTGGATCGCGGCCATGTCGGCCGGGCTCACCGTGTCGAGCGCCTGGACCCGCTCGGAGATGCGCGTCGAACGCCAGCCGCGGTCCCAGTCGCTGGTGAGGAAGGGGGCCGCGCTGCGGGTGACGGCCTGGTTGGCCGTGACGACGACGCCGTCCTCGGGGTCCAGCGTCCACGGCATGTCGTCGAACTCGACGAAGCGCTGCCAGTCGTAGGCGGAGTCCCAGCCCGGGGCCGGCCAGAAGCCGGCCGGGGTCCGGGGGACGGCGGCCCTGCGCACCGGCACCTGCCCCGGGGCCTGGTAACCGATGTGGCCCTCGCGGTCGGCGTAGACGAGGTTCTGGGCGGGCACGGAGAACGCCCTGGCCGCCTCGCGGAACTCCTCGAAGTCGCCGGCGAGGTTGAGGTCGAGGATGGCGTCGGCCGTGCGGCCCGGCAGCAGCCCGGTCCAGGCGAGGGACACGGCATACGACTCGTTCTCGTCCCCCTCCTGCTCGGTGGGCGCTCGGGCACCGGCGTCGCTGACGCCCTCGATGACGTCGGACATCACCGGGCCGTGCACGGTGCTGCGCACCGTGATGCGCAGGTCGGCGCCCCCCGCGATCTTGATGACCTCCTCGCGGGTCGTCACCTCCTCCCAGTCGCCGTCGCGCAGGTAGGTGTCGCCGACGACGCGCTCGAGGTAGAAGTCGGTGACGTCGGGACTGAGGTTGGTGAAGCCCCAGGCGACCTGCCCGTTGTGGCCGATGACCACGCCCGGCACGCCCGCGAACGAGAAGCCGCTGACGTCGAGGGGGCACGCGGCCGACACGACCCGGCAGTGCAGGCTGTTCTGGATCCAGATGCCGGGCTGGCCCACCCCGAGGTGCAGGTCGTTGGCGAGCAGGGGCCGGCCGGTCGTCGTGCGGGTGCCTGCCACCGCCCAGGAGTTCGAGCCGATGCCCTCGCCCCGGCCCAGCAGCTCGGGGAGCCCGTCGAGCGCCTGCTGCACCGCGGCATACGCCGTCCTGGCCGCCGGGGACGCGAGGCGCTCGTCGGCGGATGCCGCGTCGGCGGATGCCGTGGGGCCTGCGGCCGTGAGAGCCGACGGCACCGCCGAGCTGGCGGGACCGCTGGAGGTGGCCGGCGACCACTCGTCCGGAGTGAGGATCGGCGGGTGCGCGTCGTAGTCGTAGTCGGGGTAGATCTGGCTGATCTGCGCCGGGCTGAGCCGCCCGGAGAGGCGCGCGCGGGCCAGCTCGTCGGTGTAGTTGCCCTTGAGGTCCCAGGCCATCGCCTTGAGCCAGGCGAGGCTGTCGACCGGTGACCACTCCTCGATCTCGGGCGTCGGCAGGGTCAGCCCCAGGATCGTGTACTCGACGCCGGCCTCCCCCGGCGCGCGGCCGCGCAGGTAGGTGTTCACTCCGTCGGCGTAGGCCTGGAGCATCTGGCGGGTCTGGGGCTTGAGGGTCGGCAGCTCCTCCTCGGCGACGCGCCGCCACCCCATCGTGCGGATGACCTTGTCGGTGTCGAGCCCGTCGGCCCCCACGAGCTCCGCGAGCCGGCCCGCGGTGATGTGGCGCCGCAGGTCCATCTCGAAGAAGCGCTCCTGGGCGTGGACGTAGCCCTGGGCGAGGAAGAGGTCGGTCATGCTGTCGCCGTATAGGTGCGGGATGCCGCTGCCGTCCCGCATCACCGTGACGTCGCCCGCGAGCCCCGGAAGGGCCGCCTCGCCCGACGTCATGGGCAGCGAGTCACGCACCGCGGACACCACGACGACCGTCGCCACGATGGCGGCGACGACCACGACGGCGAGCAGTCCCAAAAGGACACGACGGACGACGGCGACTCGACTCACCCTGCGAGACTAGGACACCGCAGAACGACGACACGAGGACGGGCCGGTGCGACAGACCTGGACGCCGCCGATCGCGGACGCCGGCACGGCCATGGGGTTCGACCTCGACGACCTCACATGGGCCCTGCTCGTGGGCAGCCTGGTCCTCGTCGTCGCCGTGGCCGCGGTGCGGCTGTCCCTGCGCTCGGGCCTCCCGTCGCTCCTGCTCTACCTCGGAATCGGCCTGCTGCTCGGGGAGTCGGGCCTCGGCATCCGCTACGACTCCTCACAGCTCACCCAGGTGCTCGGCTACGCCGCCCTGGTCCTCATCCTCGTCGAGGGCGGCCTCACGACCCGGTGGTCGGGCATCAGGCGCTCGGTCGCGCCGGCCGCCGTGCTCGCCACCGTGGGGGTGGGCGTCTCCGTGGTCGTCGTCGCGGTGGCGGCCCGGTTCGCGCTGGGCTGGTCGTGGCAGGTCGCCCTCCTCGTCGCCGCGGTCCTCGCCTCCACGGATGCCGCGGCCGTCTTCTCCGTGCTGCGCCGGGTCCCGCTCCCGCGGCGCATCTCGGGGATGCTCGAGGCCGAGGCGGGGTTCAACGACGCCCCCGTCGTCCTTCTCGTCACCGCCATCGCGGCCTCGATGGCGGCCGGCGCCGAGCCGACGCCGTGGTGGGAGATCCTCGTGGTCGCCGGGCTCGAGCTCGCGGGAGGTGCTGCCATCGGGCTGGCCGTCGGGTGGGTCGGTGCCCGCGTGCTGCGTGCGGTGGCCACCACGTCGTCGGCCCTGTTCGCGATCGGGGTGGTCTCGGTGGGGGTGCTCGCCTACGCCGCGGCCGACAGCGTCCACGCGTCGGGGTTCATCGCGTGCTACCTCGCGGCGCTCGTGCTGGGGAACCTCGGCCTGCCGCACCGGCAGGCCGTCGTCGGCTTCTCCTCCGCCGTCGGCTGGCTCGCGCAGATCGGCCTGTTCGTGCTGCTCGGGCTGCTCGCGTCCCCGAGTGGGTTCGACGACGTGCTCGTGTCGGCGCTCGTCGTCGGCACCGCCCTGCTCCTGCTCGGCCGGCCGCTGTCCGTCATCGCCTCCTGCACGCCGTTCGGCATGTCCTGGCGCACCCAGGCCTTCCTGTCGTGGGCCGGCCTGCGCGGTGCGGTCCCCGTCGTGCTGGCGACCGTCCCGCTCACCCAGGGGACCCCGGGGGTGGAGTGGATCTTCGACCTCGTCTTCGTCCTCGTCGTCGTCTTCACGCTCATCCAGGCCCCCACGTTGCCCTGGGTCGCCCGCGCCCTACGCGTCGACACGGCGCACCAGAGCGTCGACCTCGGCGTCGAGACCACCCCGCTCAGCGACCTCGGCGCCGAGCTGCTCGAGATCGACATCGGCCCGCGCTCGCGCATCGCGGGCGTGCGGATCTTCGAGCTCCGCCTGCCCGCCGGGGCGAACGTCTCCCTGGTCGTGCGCGAGGGCCGGTCGTTCGTGCCGCGCGAGAACGCCGTGCTGCGCCACGGCGACCAGCTGCTCGTCGTCGCCCCGACCTCCGTGCGCGGCGCGGTCGAGCGGCGGCTCCAGGCCGTCAGCAGGGGCGGCCGCCTCGCGGAGTGGACCGGCGACTGAGCGGTCGCCGACCTCGCCTATCCTTGGGTGACCCCGGCGCCCCGTCGTCGGGCCGTCACGCCGGCCGGGAGCGACCCGCGCCGCCGCACCGCAGCATCCCGCCAGGAGGACCCCGTGCCGACGTACGCCTACGCGTGCACCGAGTGCGACCACCGCTTCGAGGCCGTCCAGTCGTTCAGCGACGACTCGCTCACCGTGTGCCCCGAGTGCGAGGGACGCCTGCGCAAGGTCTTCAACGCGGTCGGCATCGTCTTCAAGGGCGGCGGGTTCTACCGCACCGACTCCCGCTCGGGATCCTCGGTGCCGAGCGGCTCGTCCTCCTCGGGGTCCTCCGGCTCGTCCGGGTCCTCCTCCAGTTCCGGGTCCTCCTCCGGCTCCTCCTCGAGCGACTCGGGGTCCTCTGGCTCCTCGGGCTCCGGATCGTCGTCGGGCTCGTCGTCCACAGGCAGCGCGACGCCGGCGGCGTCGTCCACAACCTCCGCCTGACCCCGCACGAGGTCCTGCGACGCGTTTAGCGTCGCGGCATGCCGTCGTTCCCGCGTCCGCTCCCGTCCGTCACCGGGCCGGGCCGACGGGCGCGCTGGCGCCGCGGTGTCCTGCGCCGAGTCCTGTCCGCCCTGCTGGCGGCCACGGCGGTGGCCCTCGTCGTGACCGAGCTGCGTCCGCCACCACCACCCACCGTCACGGTGCTCGTGGCCGCCCGTGCGGTGCCCGCCGGCCACGTGCTCGCCCCCGCCGACCTGCGGGTGCTGGCGACGCGCGCCGATGCCACCCAACCGGGTGCACTCACGACCGTGGAGGACGCCGTCGGCCGCCGGGTCGGCGCGTCCCTCGCGCCGGGCGAGGCCCTCACGGCATCCCGGCTCGTGCCCCGTCGCTCCGCCGACGGCCTGCCGCGCGGGCGTGTCGCCCTCCACGTCGTCGCCGCCGACCCGGCATCCGTCGATCTGCTCGCGCCCGGGACCGGCGTCCGCGTGTACCCCGCGGCAGGCGGAGCACCGCTGGCGCTGGCCGCGCAGGTCCTGGCCACGGACCCTCCCGCCACCGGCGCCGACCCCTGGGGCACGGGGTCCCCGGCCGGTCGCGGTGTCGTCCTGTCGCTGTCGGCCGCCGAGGCGGGTGCCGTGCTCACGGGCCACGGCGCCCTCGACGGCCCGGTGACGGTGTCGCTCGTCTCGGCCCCGACCTGAGCGCACCGCCGCCCGGTCGCCACGTGCCCGGTGGTGCCGATGGGCGGCGCGATCCCTCACCCCTGGCACCCCCGGCCCTAGGGTGTGCTCCGGGGGGCCACCACCCACCTGGCGCGCAGCGCCCACCCCACCACGTGTCGAGAAGGAGCGGATCATGAAGGGCTTCAAGGACTTCGTCCTGCGCGGCAACCTCGTCGAGCTCGCCGTCGCGTTCATCATCGCCGCGGCGTTCGCCGCGGTCGTCACGGCATTCACCAAGGTCATCATCGAGATCATCGCCAAGGCCGGCGGGGCCGCGAACTTCGACGACTGGCAGCCGTTCGGCCTGACCAGCGTCGGGCCGTTCGTCACGGCGCTGTTCTCGTTCCTCCTCATGGCGTTCATCGTCTACTTCTTCATCGTCAAGCCCTACGAGGCCGCCAAGGACAAGTTCTTCCCGGCCGAGCCCGACGCCGAGACGATCGACCCCAACACCGAGCTGCTCCGAGAGATCCGCGACTCCCTGCGCGAGCGCGCCTGACGACTGCACGCACCGCGGGCCCGTCACGACACCGTCGTGGCGGGCCCTCGTGTCCGTCACGGAGGGCCGGATGCCGTCGCGGCGTCACTCCCAGTGCGGTGGGCGCTGCTCACGCAGCCAGCGGTCGTGCTGCGTCTCACCCGCAGCGGGCGCGTCGCGGGGCGCGACGACGTCGGGCACGTCCGGCGCAGAGGGGTTGGTGCCGCCGCGCACGGCCCGGCGGGGTCGGCGGCGCTTCGCCCTCGGCTGCTCGCGCTCGGGCTGACCCGGCACCTGCCAGGACCGTTGAT
>DATITJ010000513.1:0-4062 GCA_035467935.1 Ornithinibacter sp. | reverse complement strand
GCCGGAGAACGTGCTGATCGCCGACGAGCAGCACGGCGGGCAGGTCAAGGTCGCCGACTTCGGCCTCGCCAAGGCGGTGAGCGCCGACACCCAGCACACCGCGACCGGCGGGGTCCTCATCGGCACCGTCTCCTACCTCGCACCCGAGCTGGTGGTCGACGGGCGGGCCGATGCCCGCGCCGACGTCTACGCCGTCGGCGTCGTCCTCTACGAGCTGCTCACCGGGTCGAAGCCCCACGAGGGGGAGTCGCCGATCCAGGTGGCCTACCGCCACGTGCACCACGACGTGCCCCTCCCCTCGCTCGCCCAGCCCGGCATCCCCGACTACGTCGACGCCCTCGTCGCCCGCGCGACGTCGCGCGACAGCAGCCAGCGGCCGGCAGACGCCTCCGTCCTGCTGCACCACCTCCACCGCGTGGCCTCGGCCCTGCGCGACGGCCTCGCCTCCGACCTCGAGCTGGCCGCCGACCTCGCCCCCCGCCCTGCGATCGACCACGGCGACGACGCCGATGAGCACGTCGAGCGCACCTCCCCCGAGTCGTTCGACGCCTCCGCGCTGGCGCTGCTGACCGAGGTCGACCCCGAGTCGTCGGGGCTCTTCGACGACGGCAGCCCCGACCGCACGACCGCCCTCGAGCGCCACACCGGCGGGGCTCCCGCCGCTCCACCGGCCACGATGACGATGCCCGTACGAGCCGTGCCTGTCACGCCTGCCCCTGCTCCCCGGCCCGGCCCCACCCGTGCCCCGACCCGGGCCGTACCGGTGGCGACCACCGCACGGCGCCGGTCCGTCAAGGGCCCGCTGGCGCTGCTGCTCGCGATCCTGCTCGTGACCGGCGTCGGCGTCGGCGCCTGGTGGTTCGGCTGGGCGCGCTACACCACCACCCCCGGCGTGCTGGGCCTCGACGAGAGCTCGGCGAGCGCCGAGCTCGAGACCGCCGGCCTGGAGCCACGGGTGGGCGATCCGGCCTTCTCCGAGAACGTCGCCGAGGGACTCGTGATCGCCACCGACCCCGAGCCGGGCGGCCAGGTGCTCGACGGCGGTGAGGTGACGCTGGTCCTCTCCCTGGGGCCCGAGCGCTACGACTTACCCGCCCTCAAGGGCATGACCGAGGACGAGGCCCAGGACGCGCTCGCCGAGACCAACCTCGAGTTCGGCGAGAGCGTCGGCCGCTGGAGCGAGACGGTGCCCGAGGGCCAGGTCGTCCGCACCACACCCAGGGCCGGCACGACCCTCAAGCCCGGCGCGACGGTCGACCTCGTGCTGAGCCGCGGTCGCAAGCCGCTGGAGATCAAGGACTGGACGGGCAAGCCCTTCGACAGCGCGCAGCAGGCCCTGGAGGGGCGACGCCTCGAGGTGTCGGTCACCGGCGAGGAGTTCAGCGACGCGGTGCCGGAGGGCTACGTCATCTCCCAGGACCCGACCACCGGCACCCTCTTCCGCGGCGACACCGTCTCCTTCGTCGTGTCGAAGGGACCGGAGCTGGTCGAGGTGCCCGGCACCAAGGCGATGGGGGTCGAGGCCGCGACCGAGCTGCTGGAGGGACTCGGCTTCGTCGTGGTCACCGAACGGTCGGACACCTATCTCGGCCTGGGCTTCGTCCTCGACTCCGACCCCGGCTCGGGCGAGGACGTCGCCAAGGGCAGCACCATCACGCTCTTCCTGATCTGACTCCTGGCCGGAGGCCCACTAGGGTCGCCGGGTGAGCGAGCCCACCCGTCGTACCACCTGGCTGGCGTCGCTGGCACTGCTGGCGATGGCGGCGTGCTGGGGCTCGACGTTCTTCCTCATCAAGGACCTGCTCGACCGGGTGCCGACGCTCGACTTCCTCGCGGTGCGCTTCGCGATCGCCTCGGTGGTGCTCGTGCTGGTCGCGCCGAAGGCGGTGGGGCGGCTCTCCCCCGAGGTGCGCAAGCACGCCGCCGTACTCGGCCTGCTCTACGGCGTCGCACAGATCCTGCAGACCACCGGGCTCGCCCACACCGCGGCCAGCGTCAGCGGCTTCGTGCCCGGGCTGTACGTCGTGTTCACCCCGCTGCTGGCCGCGGTCCTCCTGCACCCCCGGATCCCCCCGATCACGTGGGCGGCCGTCGTCCTCGCCACGATCGGGCTCGGCGTGCTGGCCCTCGACGGGTTCAGCATCGGCTACGGGGAGTTCATCACGCTGGTCTCGGCCGCGCTCTACGCCCTCCACATCGTCGGTCTCGGCGCATGGTCGACGGTGCAGGACGCCCTCGGCATGACGATCCTGCAGATCATCGTGATCGCCGTCGTGTGCACCGCGTCGACCGTGCACGACGGGATCGTGCTGCCCGACCGCACGAGCGACTGGGTCTCGGTGATCTACATGGCGATCGTCGCCGGCGCCCTCGCGATGCTCGCCCAGACGTGGGCACAGGCGCACCTGCCGCCCACACGCAGCGCGCTGATCATGAGCATGGAACCCGTCTTCGCGTCCTTCTTCGCAGTCTGGCTGGGAGGTGAGCAGCTCACCGCGCGCCTGCTCCTCGGCGGGTCCATGGTGCTGGCCGCGATGCTGATCGTCGAGCTCGCGCCGCGTCGCGTGGTCGAGGGCGAGGTGCCCCACATCGCGGTCTGACCCTCCACGTCGCGTGGGTGCGCGCCCTATCGTTGGGCGCGTGGACACGTGCGCGCGGTGCGGGGTGGAGCTCGGCGTGGGCCGATTCTGCCTCAACTGCGGCCACCGCATCGGGGCGCCGGTGCCGCCGGACCCGACCCGCGAGGCCGTCGTCGCGACTGTGCCGGTGGCGACTCCCGCGCCCGCCCGCAAGCCCGCCCGCAAGCCCGTCCGGGAGCCCGCTCCGCCACCCGACCCGGTCCGGTCGGAGCGCACGTGGGACCCCGACGAGGACCTGCTCCCCTTCGCCGACGAGCCCAGCAGCACGGGTCTCAGCGGCAGGACGCTCCTGTTCTGGCTCGTCGGGGCTGCTGCGCTAGTCGGCCTGGTGATCGTGCTGCTGCGCATCTACGCCGTCGACGGTGCCAGTCCGGAGGACACCGCCACCGACTCGTCCAGCCAGGAGGCCGAGGCGGGCGAGGACACCGACGCATCCGTCGAGTCCACCGCGGAGGCCGCTCCCGAGACCGTCGGCAAGGCGACCAACGTCGCCCGCGCCGCCACCTTCGCCGTACCCACGACGGCTCCGGCGACGACGGACCTCGACGGCCGGCTCGTGCCCTACACCGCGGCGCAGATGCACGACGGCATCCCCGCGACCGCGTGGCGGATGGCCGGCGACGGCAGCGGCGCGGTCATCACCATCACTCTCCGCCGGCCGACCGTGGTGAGCCGGGTCGGGCTCATCAACGGCTACGCCAAGCAGGTCAGCGGCGTGAACTGGTATCCCAACAACCGGCGCATCCTCACCGCCCAGTGGGGCTTCGACGACGGGACCACCCTCATGCAGACGTTCGCGGAGCGGCCCGACCTGCAGCGGATGGAGGTGCCGGCGGTCCTGACCGGCACCGTGACCCTGACCATCTCCTCGGTGACACCCCCGGGCGCCGGCGTCCTCGGCCGCGACTACACCGCCATCAGCGAGCTCGCGATCACCGGCCGTCGAGCCCGCTGAGCACCTCCTCGATGCCCCGGACCCTCATCACCCCGATCGCTGATGCCGAGGCACGGCAGCTGGCCGTCGGCGTGTGGAAGGCCGCGCGCCTCGCCACCGGTCGTACGCCCTCGGCGGCCCGCACGCAGCGCGTGGCCGCCCAGGTGCACGCGATGGTCGAGGCGGGCGACACCGCGCTGCTCGCCCACTACGGCGACCGGGCAGCCGGGATGCTGGTCGCCGAGCCGTTCCGCGACGACGGCGTCGTCGACCCGGCGTGCGGGCACCTGTCCATGCTCTTCGTCGACCCCGCGCTGTGGGGGTGCGGCGTCGGCGGGGCGCTCGTCCGTTCGCTCCAGCGCGGCGACCACGGCCCCGGCTGGACCCGGTTGTCGGTGTGGACGCGCGAGGAGAACCACCGTGCCCGTCGGCTCTACGCCGCCCGCGGCTTCGTCGACACCGGTGAGCGCACCGCGCTGCACGAGGGCG
>DATITJ010000512.1:0-4677 GCA_035467935.1 Ornithinibacter sp. | reverse complement strand
GATGGCGCCCGACGCCGAGCGCTTCGACGCCAAGACCACCGTGCTCATCGAGAACGTCCGCCACCACATCCAGGAGGAGGAGGACGAGTGGTTCCCCAAGGTCCGCGACGCCCTGGGACGCAAGGACCTCCAGGAGATCGGCGAGGAGATGCTGGCAGCCAAGAAGACCGCACCCACCCAGCCCATCCAGCCCAGCGCCCTGAAGAAGACGATCGACGCGGTCATCTCCTGAGCCGCTGACTCTCTTCCACACGCAGTCCGGCGGGCACCTCCGTGCCCGCCGGACTCTTGCGGCACGGGTGGCGGCTGCAGTCGGGGAGCGCTCGGCTGCGTGAGCAGGGTGCATGCCCACCTCACGACCGGCCGACAGGCCGTCTCGTCGCGGAACCGCGCGAGTCAGCGGGGCTCGGTGTCCTTTCCCTGCTGGTGGCGGCCCCGCTGCACCGCGCCGACGAACACGCGGATGCCGAAGCCGAGGACGAGCAGGTCGAGGACCATCTGGCCGGTGACCACCCGCCGGGCGGCCTGGCTCGTGGGCGCGATGTCGCCGAAGCCGACCGTCGCGAAGGTCGTGATCGTGAAGTACAGCGCGTCGGTCTTGGTCAGCACCGGCACCGAGAAGCTCGCCGGGTCCCCCTGTGACAACAGCACGTAGCTGACGGCGAACAGCACGAGGAACAGGGGGGCGGTCACCGCGAGCGCCTCGATGGCACGCACCCCGGGGTGTGGGTCGCGGGTGATCTCGACGACCTGCCACGTCGCGACGAGGAGGAGCACGAGCAGGGCCACCGGGAGCGAGGCCCAGACCGGCACGTCGGCGAGCAGGTGGAGCGGGGCGACGACGTAGCTGGTCAGGATGAGCGTCGTCGACGCCAGGGCCCGCAGGAGCCCGCGGGTGACCAGCCGGCGCTGCCCCTCCCGGGGCAGGCTGCGCACGGGGGCCTTGGTCACGGATGCCTCGCTGGGCGGGTGGGGGGCTGGCACCCCGACGCTAGGGCCGCCGCCGTGGCGCCGGAATCACCCCCGAGGGGTGAGCGGTGCAGGCCGGACTCCTCAGAGCACCGAGGCCATCCGCCGCACGGCCTCCTCGACGAGCTCCGGCGAGGTGGCGAGGTTGAGCCGCGCGAACCCGCGCCCGGCGTCGCGTCCATAGCTCGGGCCGACCCCCAGCGCCACCCGGCCACGCTCGCGGAAGGTGGCGGCGGGGTCGTCGCCCAGCCCCAGCGCACGGCAGTCGAGCCAGGCGAGGTACGTCGCCGCCGGCGCCTCCCACCGCACGCCGGGAAGGTGCTCGGCGAGCAGGGTGGTGAGGAGCGCACGGTTCGCCTCGAGCTCCGTGAGCAGCTGGGCCAGCCACTCCTGCCCGTCGTCCAGGGCCGCGACGTGGGCGATCTCGGCCAGGTGCGACGAGCCGTGCGTGTGCACCTCGTGCAGCCCGCGCAGGTCGTCGACCGCGGCCGGCCCGGCCAGGGCCACCGCCGACTTCAGCGCGGCGAGGTTCCACCCCTTCGACGGCGAGAACACCGAGAACCCCCGCTCCGCCCCCGCGACGGTGAGCCACGGCACGAAACCCGGCCCCCCGGCATACACGAGGGGGGCGTGGATCTCGTCGGCCACGACCCGGACCCCGTGCTCCTCGGCGAGCGCCGCGAGCCCTTCGAGCTCGGCGCGGGTGTGCACGGTGCCGGTGGGGTTCTGCGGGTTGCACAGCAGGTATGCCGCGCGCTCACCACGCGCGGTCGCCTCGCGGAACGCCGTGGCCAGGGCGTCGGGGTCGAGGCGACCCTCCGCGTCGAGGGGCGCGTCGAGCCGCCGGCGGCCGATCGCGTCGACGAACCCGAAGAACGAGTCGTAGACCGGGGGAGAGACGATGACCGGGCCGCCCTCGTCGGTGAGCATCCGCAGCAGCTCGGCCGCGCCGATCATGACGTCGGGCACGACCATCGTCGCGGCCGGGTCGACCTCCCAGCCCCAGGCCTCCGCGGCGTGGCGCACCACCGACGCGGCGTACCGAGGGGCCCACCCGTAGCCGGTGTCGCCGCGCCCCACCGCCGCGGTCACGGCCCGCACGACGGCCGGGCACGGGTCGACGTCCATCTCGGCGACCCACACCGGCAGGACGTCCGCGGGGAAGGCGAGCCACTTCACGCTGGTGCGGTCACGGCGGAGCTCGGCCTCGCCGGCGCGCAGGAGGGGTGCAGCCATGGGCGAACCCTAGGCGCGCGTCGCCCCGACCGCCGCCGGGGGGACCAGATGGACGACATACAGTGTCGGTCATGCCGACGGACGACACGCAGCCGCAGGTGAGCAGCCGCGTGCTCACCGTGCCGAACGTGATCTCGGCCCTGCGGCTCGTCGGTGTGCCGGTCTTCCTCTGGGCGATCCTCACCGAGCGCGACGCCCTCGCCATCGTGCTGCTCGTCGCGTCCGGTGTCTCCGACTACCTCGACGGCAAGATCGCCCGGAGGTACGGCCTCGTCTCGCGCGTCGGCCAGCTGCTCGACCCGGTCGCCGACCGCCTCTACATCGTCTCCACCCTCATCGGCCTCGCGTGGCGCGACATCATCCCGTGGTGGCTCGTCGGGGTGCTCTTCGCCCGTGAGGCGTTCATGGCCGTCGTCGTGCTCGTCGCCAAGCGACACGGATGGGTCGGGCTGCCCGTCCACCTCGCCGGCAAGGCCGCGACCTTCAACCTCCTGTGCGCCTTCCCCCTGCTGCTCGTCGGCGAGGGCGACGGCGCCTGGGCCCGCGTCGCCGAGCCGGCCGGCTGGGGCTTCGTCTGGTGGGGCACGGCGCTCTACTGGGTCGCCGGGATCCTGTATGCCGTGCAGCTGCGGCAGCTGCTCGCCGCGCGTCGGGTGGTGCCCGCATGACCCGACCCGGTCCCGCCGAGCCGACCGGGCGCCGCCCCGACGCGTCGATGACGCTGCTCACGACGATGCTCGAGCGCCCGCTCGACCCCGGCTACGCCGCCGCCGCCGACCGGCGCACTGCCGTGGGGATGCCGCGCGCCACCTCGCTGCGCTCGCCCCGCCTCGCGGTCGCGTGCGTCCTCATCGGGCTCATGGTCGGCGTCGCGGCCCACAACCTCACCGCGCCCGACACCCCGCGATCGCAGGCCCGGGACGACCTCATCGAGCAGATCGAGGCCCGGCGCGCCCAGGTCGACGACCTCACCGCCCGCGCGTCCGGGCTGCAGGCGGAGGTCACCGGCCTCGAGTCGGCCCAGCTCGGGGGTGACGAGCTCGCCGTCCGCAGCCGCGACCTGGCCGCCACCGTCGGGGCCGTGCCGCTGCAGGGGCCGGGGTTCACCCTGACCCTCGACGACGCGCCCGGCTCCGGGGCCGACGAGTCGAGCGAGACCGGGGCCGACGAGGCCGCCCTCGGGCGGGTCCTCGCCAAGGACCTCCAGTTCGTGACCAACGCCCTGTGGGAGTCGGGCGCCGAGGCGGTGAGCATCAACGGCAAGCGGCTGACGTCCACCTCGTCGATCCGCTTCGCCGGATCCGCGATCATCGTCGACTACCGTCCGCTGACGCGTCCGTACGTCATCACCGCCCTGGGCGACCCCAAGCGCTTCCCGGCCACCTTCGCCGACGGCGACGGCGGCACCTACCTGTCCACGCTGCGCAGCACCTACGGGGTCCGGGTCGACACCGAGGTCAAGGACGAGCTGACGGTGCCGGCCGCGGTGGGCCTGACGACGCGGTACGCCACGACCGGGGATACTGAGGACGCCTCGCCGTCCCCCACCCCCACCACCGAGAGGAGCCCGTCGTGATCCCGGCCATCGGCCTGGCCCTCGGCATCATCATCGGGCTGCTCCTCCAGCCCGCCGTGCCCGTCTGGCTGCAGCCGTACCTCCCGATCGCGGTCATCGCGGCGCTCGACGCCGTGTTCGGCGCGGTGCGGGCGATCCTCGACGGGATCTTCGACGACAAGGTGTTCGTCGTCTCCTTCCTCTCCAACGTCGTCGTCGCGGCGCTCATCGTGTTCCTCGGCGACATGCTCGGGGTCGGCGCCCAGCTCTCGACCGGTGTCGTCGTCGTCCTCGGGGTGCGGATCTTCTCCAACGTCGCGTCGATCCGGCGGCACCTGTTCAACGCATGAGCCGACGCCGATGACGACCCCCGAGCCAGACCCTCCGCCCGCAGCGGAGCCCGAGACCACCGGTCCCGGGCCGGCCCGCGACCCCCAGGGCGCCTGGAGGCGGCTGCTGCGGGCCGGGTCGCCGCGCCGCACCCGCGCCAACGCGCTCGCGATGCTCCTGGCCGGCGCCCTCGGCTTCGCGATCATCGCGCAGGTGCGCCAGACGTCGATCGAGGGCCTCGAGAACCTCCGCGAGGACGAGCTCGTGCGCATCTTCGCCGGGGTCGACCAGGACGGCGACCGGCTCGCCGACGAGATCCGCGGTCTGGAGTCCTCGCTCGACCTCCTGCGCTCGCAGTCGACCAACGAGGCCGAGGCCCAGCGGGCCGCCCAGCAGCGCCTCGACGCGCTCGGCATCCTCGCCGGCACCGCGCCGGCGATGGGCCCGGGCATCGAGCTGACGATCAGCGACCCCGAGCACAAGGTCAGCGGCACGGTCATCCTCGACACCGTCCAGGAGCTGCGCGACGCCGGGGCCGAGGCGATCCAGATCGGCGACGCGCGGGTCGTGGCCAACACGTGGTTCGC
>DATITJ010000511.1:0-3003 GCA_035467935.1 Ornithinibacter sp. | reverse complement strand
GTCCGGGGGGATGTCGCTCACGCCGCCATCGTAGGAAGGTCCGGCGGGTGCGTCAGCGCACCGTCCACGAGCCGGTACGCCGCCCCCCACCCTCGTCCCGATCTTCCCCCGACGTGATCGCGGAACCTTCAGCTCAGCACCCCTTCAGCTCCCGCGCGATGGTGAGGGTCCCCTCTGCATGCGGGAATGTGGGGATCAGCGCTCGCGAAAGCCGGTCAGGCCGCGGGGCTCGCCCCACATCGGGGCGGACACGGAGACGACGTGGCCGGGTCGTCCGGTGCTGGGGGGGTCCTCGCCGAGCAGCTCGACGAGGCGCGCCAGGCCGGCCTCGGGGCCCTCGGCCACGATCTCGACCCGCCCGTCGGCGGTGTTGCGCGCGTGGCCGGCGAGGCCGAGCTCCAGCGCCCGGGCCCGGGTCCACCAGCGGAAGCCCACGCCCTGCACCCGGCCCCGCACGAAGACGGTCAGGCGCCGCGACCCGGTGGGAGGGCTCGGGTCCATTCCCCGATCGTAGGGGCGCCGACGCCTCGCCCCACGAGCGCGCCTCCGTCACACCGTCCCCACCAGCCCCTAGCGTGGTGCCCCATGAGCACGGTGCAGGCTCACGGGCGCCCCCACGACACTGACCCCGGCACCGACGATCCCGTCGGAACCCCGGAGGATGCCGCGCGGCCCCGGTCCGGCAGCACCCGCCTACCCGGCCTCGACGGCCTGCGCGCCCTCGCGATCACCGCCGTGCTCGTGTTCCACCTCGACCCCACGTGGCTGCCCGGGGGCTTCCTCGGCGTCGACGTGTTCTTCGTCGTCTCGGGCTTCCTCATCACCACGCTCCTCGTGCGGGAGCGCACCACGACCGGCAGGCTCGACCTGCCGGGGTTCTGGACCCGCCGCGCGCGGCGGCTCCTCCCGGCGCTGCTCGTCTGCGTGCCGGCATCGGTCCTGCTCGCCCGGCTCACCGAGGGCGACCTGCTCGTCGGCATCGGGCGCCAGGTCACCGGCGCGTTCACGTTCACCTCGAACTGGCTCGAGATCGCCGCCGGCTCCGACTACTTCGCCGCCACCTCGCCCCAGCTCTTCATGAACCTCTGGTCGCTGGCGGTCGAGGAGCAGTTCTACCTCCTGTGGCCGATCGCGGTGCTGCTCCTCCTGACCCTGGTCCGCCGACCCGAAGCACGCGCCGCCACAGCGCTCGGGATCGCAGCGGTGTCGTCGGTGCTCATGGCCGTGCGCCTCGACCCCGAGAGCCCCACCCGCGTCTACTTCGGCACCGACACCCACGTCATGGGGCTCATGCTGGGTGCGGCGCTGGCCTTCGCCTGGGCCGCCCCGCACCGTGCGTGGACGACCACCCCCTGGTGGGACGCGCACCGTCGCCACGTCGCCGCGGCGGCCCTGCTCACCCTCGGCACCCTGCTCGTGCTGGCCTCCGAGACGTCCCCGGTGACGTTCCGCGGCGGCATCCTGCTCGCCTCCGCGGCGACGACGGCGCTCGTCCTCGTCGTCGTCGAGCGGCCGGGCCGACTGCGTGCCGTCCTCGAGGTACCGCTCGCGCGCTGGCTGGGCGCCCGAAGCTACGGCATCTACCTCTGGCACTGGCCGGTCCTCCTCGTCATCGGCCAGGACCTGCCCGTCGCGCGGGGCAGCACGGCCTACGCGCTGACCCGCGTGTGGTGCGTCGTCGTCACGCTCGTCGTGGCCGACCTGTCCTTCCGGCTCGTCGAGATGCCCGTGCGCCGGCACGGCTTCGCCGGGTCCGTCCGCCAGGGGCTGCGGCGCCTGCGCGGCCTCGGCACCCGCGGCGCCCGCGTCATCTGGTCGGTGGTGCTCGTGCTGACCATCGCCCTGGTCGCCGTGCTGCTCACCGCGCCCGACCGCACCTCGACGCAGAAGCTCATCGCGGCCAACGAGGCGTCGCTCGTCGACGACGCGGCAACCGCGCCCACGGCATCCGGCTCGACCGCCGGGACGCCGACGCCCGCTGCCGGGACCGCCGCGGCCCCGGCTCCGGGCGCGCCCGACTGGAGCATGCCCGCCGGCTCCGAGATCGACGTGTTCGGCGACTCGATGGTCGTCGGCGCGATCCACGCCCTGCGCTACTACCTGCCGAAGGTCCGCATGGACGCGAAGTCCAACCGGCGCTGGTCGGTGGCCCCGACGCTCGTCGAGGCGCGCGGCGACACGCTGCGGCGCGCCGTGGTCCTCGCGTTCGGCACCAACGCCGGGACCGACGAGAAGGCCGTCGTGCGCGCGCTCGACGCCATCGGCCCGGACCGCATGGTGGTCGTCGTCACGCTCCACGGGCCGTTCTCGCGCATCGAGGAGGACAACGCCGCGCTGAGGACGCTCGTCGCCGAGCGGCCCAACGTGCGCCTCGCCGACTGGGATGCCGCGCTGTCCGGCACCAGCGGCCAGCTCCAGCCCGACGGCATCCACCCGAGCCTGAAGGGCTCGCACCTCTACGCCAAGACGGTGCGTGCGGCCTTCGCCGAGCTGTCGCAGGCGCGCACCGGGAAGCCGGTCCCGCTCGAGGACCTGCCGGCGCCCTGAGGGTGCGGCTGCGGCGCCCCGGGCCACGACCTCAGGCCCGAGGCCGCGGCCCCGTGACCACTCGCGGCCGCGGCTGGCACCGGGGGCAGGAGAACGACGAGCGGTTCATGAACTGCTCGCGGCGGATCGCGGTGCCGCAGCGCCGGCACGGGCGGCCCGCCTGTCCGTACGCCGCGAGCGAGCGGTCGAAGTACCCCGACGCCCCGTTGACGTTGACGTAGAGCGCGTCGAAGCTCGTGCCGCCCTGGTCGAGGGCCTCGCGCATGACGTCGGCCGCGTGGTCCAGGACCGCGGCGATGCGTGGTCTCGTCAGGCTGCTGGCCACGCGCTCGCCGTGCACCTGCGCCCGCCAGAGAGCCTCGTCGGCGTAGATGTTGCCGATGCCGGACGCCACCGTCTGGTCGAGCAGGACCCGCTTGACCGCGCTGTCCTTGGTCTTGACCCGCCGCACGACGG
>DATITJ010000510.1:0-2006 GCA_035467935.1 Ornithinibacter sp. | reverse complement strand
GAGGTCGAGGCGTGGCTGGCCGCCGACGACCGCCCGGTCGTCTACGTCAGCCTCGGCAGCTTCCTCTCGGTGCGCGGCGACGTGCTGGCCGTGGTGGCCGCGGCGCTGCGCGGCCTCGACGTGCGGGTCGCCCTGGCGTGCGGCTCGACCCCCCGCGCTGACCTCGGGCCGCTGCCCGACGGGTGGCTCGTGCGCGAGGTGCTGCCCCAGGTGACCCTGCTGGAGAACGCCGCGCTCACGGTCACCCATGGCGGCAACAACAGCGTGACCGAGGCGCTCACGGCATCCGTGCCGTTGCTCCTGCTGCCCCTGTCGACCGACCAGTTCGCCGGCGCCGCCGCCCTCGAGGACGCCGGCCTCGGCGAGGCCCTCGACCCGAACGCGGCGTCGCCCGCGCAGGTCAGGGATGCCGCCGAGCGGCTCCTCGCGCTGACCGGTCCGGCGCGCACCCGCCTCGACGCCCTCGGGGCCTCCCTCGTGGCGTCACCGGGCGCCGACCGGGCCAGGGACGCCCTCACCTCGCCACGGTAGGGCGCGCCCCGGACGGTGGGTCGAAGCACCGAATCGCGTTGCGGCACAACATGCTTTGAGCCGCGACCACCGTCCCCGTGTGACGGTGCGCGGCGCCGTTACGTAATCGTGACATCTCTCCGGCCCCGTTTCCGCCCATATGTCAAGAGGATCGGAAGTAAGACATGTAAGCGCTTTCAATGGTGAGGGCACCCGATGACACCTGATGACGACACCCGCCGTGGCACGACGATCTACTCGGTCGCCGAGCAGGCCGGCGTGTCCATCGCGACCGTCTCGCGGGTGCTGCAGGGGTCACCGGTCGTCTCCGAGAGGACGCGCCTGAAGGTGCTCGAGGCCATCGAGCGGCTCGACTACCTGCCCTCCGGTGCCGCCCGCAGCCTCGCCGTGCGGCACCACGACACCTACGGGCTCGTGCTCCCCGAGCTGAGGGGCCCGTACTACGCCGAGCTGCTCATCGGCTTCGAGGCGCGGGCGGCCGAGCTGCACCAGAGCGTCATGCTCGTGCTCGCCGGCACCAAGGAGGACCGCGGCCGGGCCGTGCGCACCCTCGCGAGCCGGGTCGACGGCATCGCCGTGCTCGGTGCCGACGCAGGCGGGCTCCATCGGGGACCGAAGCCCGTCGTCGTCATCGCCGGGGAGGCCCGCCCCGGTGTCGAGGCCGTGGCCACCGAGAACGTCGAGAGCGCCAGGTACCTCACCGAGCACCTCCTCGAGCACGGATGTCGTCAGCTGCTGTTCGTCGGTGACCCCGACGCCGCCGTCGACGTGCGCGAGCGCCACGAGGGCTTCCTGAGGGCGCACCGCGACCGTGGCCTGGCTGCGGCCGACCCGGTGCGGGCTGAGTTCCGCGAGCACGTGGGCGCCGCGGTCGCCGAGCGGATCATCGCCGGCGAGCACGACACCGACGCCCTCGTCTGCGGCAACGACGAGCTCGCCCTGGCGATCATGACCCGCCTCATGGATGCCGGCATCGACGTCCCCGGCGACATCGCCGTCGTCGGGTGGGACGACGTCATGACCGCGCGCTACGTGCGCCCGGGCCTGACCACCGTGCGCCAGCCGGTGCAGCTCGTCGGGGCCCTCGCCGCCGACCGACTGCACGACCTCGTGAACGGGGCCGTCCCCGGCGGCGAGCGCCGGGTGCTGCCCACCGAGGTCGTGATCCGCAGCTCGTGCGGCTGTCCGAGCGGCGGGGGCACCCCTGCTCCCGCCCGGCCCTGAACCACCGCCCCCCTGACCCACCAGTACCCCTGCCCCATCCAGAAAGTGAGAGACCGATGAGACGCACCTCCGCCATCACCGTGGCCAGCCTGGCCGCCGTGGCACTGACCTTGTCCGCCTGCGGACGCGAGGCAGCCGACAGCTCGTCCGGCGAGACCGGGAAGGCGGTGGCCTCGGGAGCCGCGACCGGCACCATCACCGTGTGGGCCATGGGCGCCGAGGGCGAGAAGCTCCCCGAGCTCACCAAGGAG
>DATITJ010000509.1:0-1760 GCA_035467935.1 Ornithinibacter sp. | reverse complement strand
CGTGTCGACGACCTCGCACCGGCGGCAGACGGCCTTGGCCTCCTCGATCTGAGCGATCGCCGGGCCGGTGTTCCCGATCGGGAAGAACAGCTCGGGGTCCTCGTCGAGGCAGGCAGCGCGGTCGCGCCAGTCCATGAAGGGTGCTCCTTGTCGCGGGGTTCATGCGGTCATTGCGAGCGCCTGCAGGGGGTGGGCGCAGGCCATCGCGGGATGCGTCACTGCAGCCGGGACGGACGCCACAAGCACAGACGTCCGTGTTTCCACCCTACCGGGGCCGACCCAGTCCGTGAACCGGAGGCACGGGGTAGTCCTGCGCGCCGGACACCTGTCCCTACTGCACCCCCGATCAACGGATGCCGGGGGGCTGCGGGTTCCCGCGGCGCTGCGAGGACCGCCCTCACCGCCGTTGACCTGCGGTGACGTGGTGTCGGCGATGGTCCTCGCCCGCGGTTCCGGGCGGCCGTCGGCTGCGCCACCCATACCTCGGGGGGTGTCACGCGTCACGTCCCGCCGCCGGCGTCTCACCCGCGTCACGGCGCCCGGCCGGCACCGCCTCGACGGACGACGGATGCGCCTTCGGGGCCGGCGCCCCGGCGCCACGCGTCGTGGTTACGCTGGCGCACGTGCCCGACGCTCCTTCACCCGGCCCCCGCCGCCTCGCCGCCGCCCTCACCGGCATCCAGGCGCTGGCCCTCGTGGGCTTCGCGGCGTTCTACGTCTACGAGCTCGTCATCGGAGAGGGGAGCGACGCCGCGCGGGTGCTGATGTCGGCCCTGCTCATCCTCCTCGGGGGCCTCGGCCTGGCCGCGCTGACCCGTGGGTGGCTCTCGGACGCCGCCTGGCCGAAGACACCGACGCTCGTGTGGAGCGCGCTGTTGGTGCCGGTCGGCTTCGGCCTCGTCCAGGGGAACCAGGCCGCCGCCGGCTGGTCGGTCCTCGGGCTGGCCACGGTGACCGCCGTGTCAGCGCTCAAGGTCCCGACCCCCGAGGGCTCCGTCCCGGGCGTCGACACCGAGCGGTGAGTCGCCGGCGCGCGGGCTCGGCGCGAGATACACCTGCACCTCGGTGGCCGAGCCGGCGCTGACGAACACCCCCCGCCCGGGGACCGCCGGGACACCGTGCACCCGTGGTGCGCCGAGCAGGTCCAGGTCCCCGGGTCCCGGTTGCAGGACCAGGCCGGCGCCTCGCCGCGCCACCGCGACGTCGAGGCCGCGGAACCGGGTGGCCAGGCTCGCGCTCGTGCTCACGACCACGACGAGACCGTCGTCCCGGTCGACGAGGTCCAGCACCTCGTGGAGGGCCGCGGCCACGGGTGCGCCGTCGAGCAGGTCCGCGTCGTCGACGAGCACCGCCAGGTGCGGATCGGTGCGCCGGGCGGCGACCAGGGCGTCGAGCTCGGAGGGTCCGATGACGCGGAACGAGCCCCACCCGGGCGGTGCCGCCGGACCGGGGCCGACGGGGGTGCGCCGTTCGCCACCTTCCGGCCCCGGCCTCGTCACGAGGACGACCGGCCTCCCGCCGGCGCCCGCCGAGGTTGCCAGGACGCGCAGCGTGTTCGTGCGACCGGATCGGCCCGGCCCGGAGACCAGCAGGGCTCGACCGTGCACGTCGGGCAGCCAGGACCACACCTCGTGCTCCTCACCCCAGAGTCCGAGTGGATGGCCGGCGGGCACTCCCGGCGGCTGAGGACCGGCGGCACCGTCGGTGACCGGGTGCCCTGCCCGGCCGTCCTCCGAGTGCCGAGGGAGGGAGACCCGCTG
>DATITJ010000508.1:0-2487 GCA_035467935.1 Ornithinibacter sp. | reverse complement strand
ACCAGAAGTCGCGGAAGTAGTAGTGCGCGCTGTGCTCGCCCCCGAACACCGCGTCGTGGCGGGCCATCTCGGCCTTGATGTAGGAGTGGCCGACCCGGGTGCGCACGGCGCGAGCTCCGGTCTCGGCGATGACCTCGGGGACCTGCGTCGAGCAGATGACGTTGTAGACGATCGCCACGTCGGATGCCGTGGCCCCCTGCGCGACCGCGCGCGCCACCTCGCGGCGGGCGATGAGGGCGGTGATCGCGCTCGGGCTCACCGGCTCGCCCCGCTCGTCGATGACGAAGCACCGGTCGGCGTCGCCGTCGAAGGCCAGGCCGATGTCGGCCTGGTGCTCACGCACCGCCGCCTGGAGGTCGACGAGGTTCTTCGGGTCGAGGGGGTTGGCCTCGTGGTTGGGGAAGGTGCCGTCGAGCTCGAAGTACATCGGGATGATCTCGAGCGGGAGCGGCGCGAGGCCGGCGTCGGTGCCGAGGACGGCGGGGACCGTGTGGCCGCCCATGCCGTTGCCGGCGTCGACGACGACCTTGAGCGGGCGGATGCCGGACAGGTCGACCAGGCCGCGCAAGAAGGCGGCGTAGTCGGCGAGGACGTCTCGCTCGACGACGGTGCCGGTGGGGGTGTGGGCGCCGGTGGGGGTGCCGGTGCCGGCGAGGATGTGCTCGGCGACGTCCCTGACCTCGGGCAGACCGGTGTCCTGACCGACCGGGCGGGCCCTGGTGCGACACATCTTGATGCCGTTGTATGCCGCGGGGTTGTGGCTCGCGGTGAACATCGCGCCGGGGAGGTCGAGGGCGCCGCTGGCGTAGTAGAGGCCGTCGGTGCTCGCGAGGCCGATCATCGTGACGTCGACGCCGCGGCTGCGGGCGCCGTCGGCGAAGGCGGTGGACAGCTCGGGGCTGGAGTCGCGCATGTCGTGACCGATGACGCAGCCGGTCGCGCCGGCGCCGCGGACGACGACCTCGGCGAACGCTGCACCCAGTGCGCGGGTGACGCGGGCGTCGAGCTGGTCGGGCACGGTGCCGCGCACGTCGTAGGCCTTGACGACGGCGGCGAGGCTTGGCGCGGAGGAGTTCGCGGGGGCGGAGGTCACGGGACGGGAGCCTACGTGAGGGCGGGGTCCGTCGGGGCGGGTCGGTCGCGTCCACCGACGGGGATGCGGCGTCGGCTGGGTGAGCGGCGAGGGGCGGCGTGCGGCCCGGCCTCGTGCGGTCTGCGGGAGCGCGGGGGCGCGAGGCGCGGGGGCGCGGGGCGCGGGGGCGCGGGCCACTGGCTCGTCCCGCCGTCGCGCCGTCGCGGCGACGTGGCGACTTGGAGTCCCATGGCGGTTCAGTCGACAGCGAACGTCGTCCACAGGCATCAAACTCGCTCTTTCTTTCGTACGTACATTCGATTACCATGAATCCATGACGACGACCATCCCCCGCCCGCAGGCGACACCCGACGTGGTGTCGCAGGGCGTCGCGAGGGTCCATGCGGCGATCGACGAGCTGGGCCCGTGTCAGGTGGACCAGGTCACGGGTCGAGACGTCGCGGAGGTCGACCGGGCCATCGCTCGCCTCGAAGCGGTCAAGCTGCGGATGGTTGCGGCCGCGGACCGGCGGGGCGCCGGGGAGGCATCGGGCATGTCGGGCACCTCGGCCTGGCTCGCCGCCCACACCCGCTCGTGGGGAGCGAAGGCAGCAGCCGACGTCTCCCTGGCGACGGCCCTCGAGAGCTCCCTGCCCGCGACGAAGGAGGCCCTGGCCGCAGGCACGGTGTCCACGGCGCACGCGGCGATCATCGCCGGCGCCGCCAGCAGGCTGCCCGACTCGCTGACCGACGCCGAGCGCGCCAAGGTCGAGACGGCACTCGTCGCGCAGGCCAAGCGTGTCGACCCGGCGCGGCTCCGACGGGCTGCCCGGCGAGCACTGCTGGCAGCCGACCGATCGGCCGAGGAGGCGCGCGCCCACGAGGACGCCGAGCTGCGCGGCGAGGAGTCCCGCGCCGAGGCCCGGGTGCGGCTCACGCTGCACGACAACCACGACGGCACCGTGACCGGTCACTTCACCGTGCCGACCCTGGCGGGGTCGATCCTGCGCAAGGTGATCCAGCAGATGGTCTCCCCTCGACGGCAGTCCTCCTCGATGGGGGACGCAGATCGAACCGACGGCGCCTGCGCGAGTGACCGGGGCGGTGCAGCGGCCTCAGGGTCAGGGTCGCGCGGCGCCGACGTGGGGCGCCCCGAGTCCGATGGCTCTGACGCCGCGGTGCTCGGTTCTGGAGCCCTCCACGCCGAGGACTCCGGGTTGCTTCGTTCCGGGGGCGCCGGCTCCGGACGCCGCCCCACGCCCGGCTCTCGTCGTGTGGAGGGCACCCGCGACTGGGCGCACGAATACGGCTCGGCCTTCGTCGAGTTGCTCGAGCACCTGCCGACCGACCGGCTCAGCGGCAAGGTCGCCGCCACCGTCGTCGTCACCATCGACCACGACCACCTACGCGAGAGCC
>DATITJ010000507.1:0-1996 GCA_035467935.1 Ornithinibacter sp. | reverse complement strand
GAGGGTCCATCGACTGGACCGGTAGGCACGGCGGCGCGGCGGGTAGGGCAGGCACCCACGGCCGGGATCCGGCGCGGACGAACCTTCAACAGAGTCCGTTGACCTGCAGGTTCGCCGACAGCGAAAGCCCGGGACGGCATCCGCCCGGCGTAACGTCGACGTGACGGGTGGGCGGACGCCTGCCGCGACCTCGACTCGAGGCCGACCTCCTGACGCGGCCAGCGCACGCGCCCGACGCGTCCCACGAACGGCGGCGCCGACGACTCAGGGGTCGCCGGCGCCGCTCCCGTGTCGTGGGTGAGTGGATGCCGCGGGTCAGCGCCCGCCCGCGCCCGGCACCGCGACGTCGACGTGCACGAGCCGGTGGTCGCTGGGGAACATCCCCGTCGTCAGCCGGGCGAGGGGATGGGTCGAGGGTTTCCAGAAGACGGCCGAGTCCCGGATCCGCAGGTTGACGCTGGGCAGCACGTAGTCGGCGCGCAGGTTGCCCGGCGGCTCCGAGAAGTCGGCGGTGTCCTGCGCCGACGGGCTGCGGTGGGCGAGGTTGACCCCGCCCTGCACGAGGCTGGCCTCGACGGCTCCCTTGCTCGACGGCACCGGGCGGTCCTGCACGCGCGGCAGGTCGAGGAGCTGCTGGATGGCGCCGGGGATCGAGTCGCCGTCGTAGGGGTCGGAGTTCTGGTCGCCGGCGATGACGAACGACGACCCCGGCCGGAGCCCGCCCGAGCGGCCCGCGTCGTCGGTGATCCAGGACGAGCTCCGCCTGCCCGACACGTAGTCGGCCCAGAGCCGGATCTCGTCGTGGTTGCGCGTGCCGTTGCGGTCCTCGGGGCCGTCGAAGACGGGCGGGGTCGGGTGCGAGACCAGGAAGTGCACGGTCCGGGCGCCCACCCGCACCGGCACGTCCCAGTGCGACTTGCTCGACAGGCGCACCTCCTCGAGCTCGGCGGGGGAGTACCAGTCGCGCGGCGCCGGGGTGCTCGGGTCGTCGGGCAGCAGGGCGCCCGGCATGTCCTTCCACAGCAGGTTCTGGAAGGTCCGCACGGCCCGGGTGTCGATCGGGTGCTTCGAGAACACCGCCATGCCGTACTGCCCGGGGTAGAAGCCGAAGCCGAACGCGTCGTTCGGGCCGCCGACCGAGCCGCTGTTGTCGAGGTCGAGACCGCTCGGCACACCCGTGTTGACGGGGGCGACGAACGCGTAGGGGTAGTCGACGGGGCGGGCGCCGTTCTGCGACCGCTCGAGGTAGTTGTCGCGGAACAGGTCGACGGCCACCCCACCCGCGACGTAGTCGAACTCGTTGATGAGCAGCAGGTCGGGGTCGGTGCGCTGGATGACCTCGGCCACCGCCTTGGCCTGGGCGTTGTCGGGCGTCGACAGGTCGCTGACGAGGGCGCCGGCGGCCGAGCGGTTGAGCGAGGCGTTGAACGTCGCGACGCGCAGCGTGCGGTCGTGGCGGTCGTGGCGGTCGTGGCGGTCGTGGCGGTCGCTGGCCGTCGAGCCGGACGCCGTCGACGCCGCAGCGCCAGCAGGGCCGACGGCGGTGGCGGCGACGAGGGCGGCCGCGGTGAGAGTGGCGGCGGTGAGCGCCCGAGAAGGGGATCGTGGGGTGAAGGACATGCCGTCGACCGTAGGGCGGGTGGCATGCCGGTGGGGCGAACGGTGCGTGGCGATCGGGTGAAGCGGTGGGTCGCTGCACCGCGACGGGACGCCTCGCCGGTCGACCGGGGAGCCGTCGGCCACGCGGCGGAAGGGGACGGACGGTGGGTCTGGCCGGCGTCGGTGCCCTGGCGTAGCGTCGCCGGGAAGCGGGCGTACCACCGCGCCCGCGACCACCACCACGTCAAGGGAGCCCGTCATGGCCGTTGCGCTCGACCCCTACCTCAACTTCCCCGGCACCGCCCGCGAGGCGATGACCTTCTACCAGTCCGTCCTCGGGGGAGAGCTCCAGATCTCGACCTTCGGGGAGTACGGCGCCGAGGGCGCGCCGGCTGAC
>DATITJ010000506.1:0-3358 GCA_035467935.1 Ornithinibacter sp. | reverse complement strand
TATGCCGCGCGCGACCCGCAGGGCATCCGCCCCCTCGTCATCGGTCGCCTCGAACGGGGCTGGGCGGTGGCCTCCGAGACCGCGGCGCTCGACATCGTCGGTGCCTCCTACGTCCGCGAGGTCGAGCCGGGCGAGCTCGTCGCCATCGACGAGGACGGACTGCGGTCCTCGCGCTTCGCGCAGGCCGACCCCAAGGGCTGCGTGTTCGAGTACGTCTACCTCGCCCGCCCCGACACGACGATCAGCGGCCGCGTGGTCCACGAGGCCCGGGTCGAGATGGGCCGGGCCCTGGCCCGCGAGCACCCCGTCGAGGCCGACCTCGTCATGCCGACGCCCGAGTCGGGCACGCCGGCGGCCATCGGCTACGCCCAGGAGTCCGGCATCCCCTACGGCCAGGGGCTCGTCAAGAACTCCTACGTCGGGCGCACCTTCATCGCGCCGTCGCAGACGATCCGCCAGCTCGGCATCCGGCTCAAGCTCAACCCGCTCAAGGACGTCATCCGCGGTAAGCGCCTCATCGTCGTCGACGACTCGATCGTGCGCGGCAACACCCAGCGCGCACTCGTGCGGATGCTCCGCGAGGCCGGCGCGGCCGAGGTGCACGTGCGCATCTCGTCGCCGCCGGTGCGCTGGCCCTGCTTCTACGGCATCGACTTCGCGACCAGGGCCGAGCTCATCGCGACCGGCCTCGGGGTGGAGGAGGTGCGCAACTCGATCGGCGCGGACTCGCTGGGCTACATCTCCGAGGACGGCATGATCCAGGCCACGAACCAGCCGAGCGAACGCCTGTGCACGGCCTGCTTCACCGGCACCTACCCCGTGGGCACGCCCGAGAACGGCCGCCTCGGCACGGGTGTGCTCGAGCTCGAGCTGCCGATCACGGCGACGTCGGAAGCGCGCGCGAGCGGCGAACGGCATCCGCAGCGGCACGCCGTCGTCGTCGACGTGCCGGTCCGGGACCTGCCCCTCGACGTCGACAACGTGCCCACGTCGGCTGCGGGCGGCGCCTCCGAGGCGCTGCTGCGCCCCTGACCTTCCCCCGTGGGGCCCCGTGCTCTGGCGTGCGGCCGGACGTCAGTCGGCCCAGTGGTGCGGCGGGTACAGCGGGGACTCCTCGTCGTCGCGCAGCACGCGCACCACGGGGATCTCCCCGGTGTCGCCGAGGTGGGAGGGCTCGCGCAGGTTGGATGACCGGTACCAGGACTCCGGCGGGCGGCTGATCGGCGAGGGCAGTGGTGCGCGCTCCGCCTCGCGGCGGCGGGGTGCGCCGCCGACGGGGGCCGGTCCCGCGGCGCCCGCCCCACCGCCGCCGCGGCCGTCGTCGTCGTCGTCGTCCCCGGGCCCGCCCGGGCCGGAGTCGTCGGCTGGCGGCGGGGGAGGCGGCGGCGCGTCGGGGGCGAAGCGCCGCTGCGAGCCCGGCCCGAAGAGCTGGGTGCAGATCGAGCGGTAGTGGGTGTCGGCGTCGGGGACGTGGTTGATGACCGAGAGGGCCTGGCCCTGGCCGGCCGACTCGAGCACGAAGGTGCCGTAGCCCACGACGCGGCCGAGCAGCGAGCGGTCGAAGGTCATGTCGGTGACCTTGAGCAGCGGCATCATCGCGACCTTGCGGCGGATGAAGCCGTAGAACAGGAGGAAGCGCTTGTCGGTGGCGACGAACCACTCGCGCCGCCAGTTGAGCACCCGCCAGACGAGCCAGCCGAGGGCGCCCCAGAAGACGATGAGGCTGAGGTTGTGGAGCACCTCACCGCCGGGGCTGCGCGGCACGTTGATGTCGACCCACAGTGCGAGGAGGGTTGCGCCACAGGCGATGAGGATCTCGCGGAACATACTGAACCAGTGCCGCCGGACGGCGACGATCGGAGTCTCTCCCTCGACGAGGTAGCGCTCGAGCTCGCGGTCGAGCCGCGGTCGGCGCGCCACGTCAGTCCCGGCGGATGAGGGAGTCGAAGAACGCGGCGATGTTCGTGACGCCGTTCGTGATGACCTCCCACGCGGAGCCGAAGATGTCCGCGGCCTGGGTCGGGGAGGTGAGGATCGCGTAGAGCAGGAAGACGACGAGGAGCCACATGACGATCTTCTTGATCGGTGGCATGGTCACGTCCTCCTGCGTCGGGGCGCGCTGGGCGCACGCCTTGAGCCAGCATGCTCGCAGAAGTGACGGGTGTGACTCACGAGGCGCGCCGCAGGCGTGTCGGCTGCCGTCCGCGCCGGTCGCCGTGCGGCCGGCATCCGGCGGAGGGAACCCCCTAGTGGGCCAGACCGTAGAGGCGGTCGCCCGCGTCGCCGAGGCCCGGCACGATGTAGCCGAGCTCGTTGAGCTTCTCGTCGATCGCGCCGGTGACGAGGGTGATCGTCGGGGTGACGTCGGCCAGGGCCTCCTGGAGGTGGGCGATGCCCTCGGGGGCGCTGAGCAGCGTCACCGCCGTGATGTCGTCGGCGCCACGCTCGATGAGGAAGGCGATGGCGTCGGCCATCGAGCCGCCCGTGGCGAGCATCGGGTCCAGGACGTAGACCTGTCGGCCGGAGAGGTCGTCGGGGAGGCGGTTGGCGTAGGTGATCGCCTGCAGGGTCTCCTCGTCGCGCTGCATCCCGAGGAACCCGACCTCGGCGCTCGGCAGCAGGCGCACCATGCCCTCGAGCATGCCGAGCCCGGCGCGCAGGATCGGCACGATGAGCGGCTTGGGGTTGCTCAGCTTGATGCCCGTCGTCGGGGCGACCGGCGTCTCGATCTCGAACGGCTCGACCCGCACCTCACGGGTGGCCTCGTAGGCGAGCAGCGTCATGAGCTCCTCGGCGAGCCGCCGGAAGGTGGGGGAGTCGGTGCGCTTGTCCCGGAGGTAGGTCAGCTTGTGGGCGATGAGCCGGTGGTCCGGGTTGATGACGCGCATGGGTGAAACTTATCGCGTGCGCCTCCCACCCGATCCCCGGTTCGCCGCGTGGATGCGGCGTGCCATCGTCCTCGCGGAGCGGGCGGCGGATGCCGGCGACGTGCCGGTCGGCGCGCTCGTCGTGTCGGCCGACGGCGAGGTCCTCGGGGAGGGCTGGAACCTGCGCGAGGCCGCGGGGGACCCCACCGCCCACGCCGAGGTCGTGGCGGTGCGCGCCGCAGCCGAGCGACTGGGAACCTGGCGGCTCGAGGGCTGCACGCTGGTCGTGACCATGGAGCCCTGCCCGATGTGCGCCGGGGCGGTGGTGCTGTCCCGTGTCGACCGCGTGGTGCTCGGCGCGTGGGACCCCAAGCTGGGCGCCTGCGGGTCGGTCTGGGACGTCGTGCGCGACCGACGGGCGACGCACCGGGCCGAGGTCGTCGGCGGGGTCCTGGAGGAGGAGTGCGGCGAGGTCGTGCGCCGCTTCTTCG
>DATITJ010000505.1:0-16453 GCA_035467935.1 Ornithinibacter sp. | reverse complement strand
ACGGTGCGCGCCGCCGAGGCCTGCCCGACACCGCGGCCGGCGCGGTCGACGACGACGAACGTCACCGCGGCCACCGCCGCCACGACGAGGACCCAGCCCAGGGCCATGGCCAGCAGTGGGCGTCGTCCCATCCGCACGCCGTTCACCCCCTTCCTGCTCTACCGTGCCCACTGTGACACACGTGCTCGTCATCGAGGACGACCCCGCGATCCGCTCGTCGCTGGTGCGCTCCCTCACCGACCGGGGACACGCCGTGACGAGCGCGCCGGCCGGGATGCCGGGACTCCAGCAGGCCCTCGACGAGCAGCCCGACGTCGTGCTCCTCGACCTCGGCCTGCCCGACCTCGACGGCCACAGCCTGCTCACCATGCTCCGTGCCGTGCGCCGCACGCCGGTCATCGTCGTCACCGCGCGCGACGACGACCCCTCGGTCGTCAGGGCCCTCGACGCCGGGGCCGACGACTACGTCGTCAAGCCCTTCGCGATGGACCAGCTCGAGGCCCGCATCCGCGCCGTCCTGCGCCGCACCTCCGCCGACGACCCCGACGCACCGCTCCACGTCGGCGACATCGTCGTCGACGCGACGACCCGCCAGGCGACGCTGCGCGGCGCGGACCTCGACCTCTCGCGACGCGAGTTCGACCTGCTGCACCTGCTGGCCGGGCGAGCGGGCGAGGTCGTCACGAAGCGCGAGATCCTCGCCGAGGTGTGGAACCAGCCCTACGGCGGGGGCGAGCGGACGGTCGACGTGCACCTGTCGTGGCTGCGTCGCAAGCTCGGCGAGACGGCGGCTCATCCGGTGTACCTGCACAGCGTGAGGGGTGTCGGCGTGCGGCTCGCCGCGCCCGCCGACGCGACCGGCGCCGACGCGACCAACGCCGACGCCGCTGCCGTCGACTCCGCTGCCGTCGAGCGCCCTGACGGATGACCCGACGGATCGCGCTGCTCGTCGCGGTGACGACCTCCGCGGTCGTCGTCGCGTTCATCGTGCCGCTGTGCTTCCTCGTCGCGAACCTCGCGTCCGACCGTGCCACGACCCGTGCCAGGGAGCAGGCGCAGAGCGTCGCGACCCTCGTCGCGACGCTGCAGGACCGCGACACCCTCACCCGCACGGTGAGTGACCTCAGCGCGCGCGGTCCCGAGGTCGTCGTCGTCGAGCCCGACGACGCCGTGCTCGGCACCCTCGACGGGCAGCCGGCCACCATGGACGGGGACACGCGCGATGCCGTCGCCCGGGCCCGCGAGGAGCAGGGCGCCTTCACCGTCGAGCAGGACCACGGGCTGGATGCCGTGGTCCCCGTCGCGACCACGCGGGGGCTCGAGGTCGTGGTCGCCACCGTGCCCACCGAGGAGCTGCGCTCGGGAGTGCTCGAGGCCTGGCTGACGATCATCGCCCTCGGCCTGGCGCTCGTCGGGCTGTCGGTGGGCGTCGCCTTCCGGCTCGGCCGCCGCACGAGCGAGCCGGTCATCGAGGTCGCCGAGGTGGCGCACCGGCTGCGCGAGGGCGACTCGACCGCGCGGGCGGTGCCCGGCGGGCCACCCGAGACGGCCGAGCTCGGCCGCGCGCTCAACGCGCTGGCCGACCGCATCCACGGTCTCGTGGCCGACGAGCGCGAGCACGTCGCGGACCTCGGCCACCGGCTGCGCACGCCCGTCACGGCGCTGCGGCTCGACACCGACCTCGTCGAGGACGACGAGGTCGCCCGCCGCCTGCGTGGCCACGTCGACGAGCTGCAGCGCAGCATCGACGACGTCGTGCGCGAGGCCCGCCGCACCGTGCGCGAGGAGCTGCCGGGCACCACCGAGGTGCCCCGCCTCGTCGCGGAGCGCGTGGCCTTCTGGCAGCCGCTCGCGGAGGACCAGGGCCGCGCCCTGGCGCTCGTCGTCGACCGGACGCCGGCGACCGACCCCCGCACCGGGGAGACCGTGACGGTGGACTCGCCCGTGGGGGCGAGCCCGCAGGACGTGCGCGAGCTCGTCGACACCCTGGTCGACAACGTCTTCGGCCACACGCCGGACGAGACCGACGCCCGGGTCGTCGTGCGCGCCGGGCTGGCGGCCGCCGGTCCGGGAGGCGCCGGGGACGGCGCGCGGGCCGCGGTGTTCGTCGTCGTGGAGGACGCCGGCCCGGGCCTGAGCCGGCCCTACCTCGGCCGCGGCCACAGCGCGACCGGGTCCACCGGGCTCGGTCTGGCGATCGTGCACCGCGTGGCCGAGGGCGCCGGGGGCTGGGTGCGCCTGGGCCGGTCCGACCTCGGCGGCCTGGCGGTCACGGTGACCCTGCCGGTGCGCGACGCACCACCGTCGTGACCTAATCGTCGTCCCCGTCGTCGCCGTCGCCGTCGCCGTGGTCGTCGGACTCGTGGTCGTCGGACTCGTGGTCGTCGGACTCGCGGTCCTCGGACTCGTGGTCGTCGTCGCCCGACTCCTGCTCGTCGTCGTCCTCGCCCTCGTCGTCGCCCGGCTCGGCCATCGTGCGCGGGGCGGGGGCGGGGTCCCACACGACGACGGTCGGGCCGGGCTCGGTGATGAGGCACTCGCCCTGCGTGAGCACGGCCGGGGGTTCACAGTCCTCGGCCGTCTGCGTGACCGTCGGGGTGGGCACCGGCGCGAAGGTCGCCGGCACGGACGCCGCTGCGGGCGCCTGGTCGCCCGGTGCGGCGGCGGCATACACGGCGAATGCCGCCACGCCGCCGATCAGGGCACCGGCGCCGATGGTGGTGGAGAGGGACACGGGAGACCTCCGGGTGGGAGTGGGGCAGGGTGCACCGATCGTCGCGGGAGGGCGGTCAAGCCGGTGTCGTGCCCACGTCAAGCCTCGGTTAAGTCGGCACGGCCCGGCCCATCCATGACCTTTTCTTAACAGGTCGATGAGGCGCCCTTGTCGTCGCCGCCGCGAGCGTGTGGCCCACGGCACCGGTCCCGGCGCCGCCGACATCGTCGAGAGGACTCCCCGTGCGACCCCTGCTCACCGCCGGTCAGCGCGACCGGTCCCGCATCGTGCTCACGGTGCTCAGCGGCACCCTCGCGGCGACCGCCGTGGCCGGCACCGGCGCCGCGACGGCGGCCGCCGCCCAGGAGACCGCCCGCGAGGAGGCTGCCAAGGCCCGGGCGCGTGCGCTGGCCGAAGACACCGCCGCCCGCGAGCACCACGAGGCGCTCGTGCAGTGGGCCACGGACAACCCGGTCGTCGTCACCACCCCCCGCAGGGTGCGCACCGTCATCGGCCCCGAGGTCGTCGTCCACGCCTCCGCGCCCCGCAGCGCCCGGGTGGGAGGCTCGTCGAGCTCGTCGAGGAAGTCGTCGAGCACCTCGAGCTCCTCGAAGACGTCGTCGAGCTCCTCGAGCTCGTCCGCGAGGTCAGCGAGCTCGTCGCGCCCCGCGCCCCCGCCCCCGCCCCCCGTCTCGAGCACCGGGTCGTGACCGCCATGGCCGACCGGGTCGCGAGCACACCGGTCCTGGAGCGCGAGCTGGGTGCCGCGAGCTGGCGGGCGCTCGGCACCCACGTCGACGTCCGCACCACCCCCGCGTGCCTCGAGCGCGCGGTGGCGCTGGCCGTCGAGGCGCTCGACGAGGTCGACGCAGCGTGCAGCCGCTTCCGCGACGACAGCGACCTCTCGCTCGCCAACCGCCGCGCCGGCCACCCCGTCCCCGTGTCCCCCGTGCTCGTCGGCGCCCTGCGCGTGGCGCTCGAGGCCGCCGAGGTCACCGACGGCCTCGTCGACCCGACCCTCGGTGCGGTCCTGGCCGCCGCCGGCTACGACCGCACGTTCGCGCTCGTGCCCTCCGACGACCCGGCCCCGGCGGCCCTCCCCGCGCCCCAGGGGGCCTGGCAGGACGTGCGGGTCACCGCGCAGACCGTCACCGTCCCCCGCGGCGCCGCGCTCGACCTCGGGGCCACCGGCAAGGCGTTCGCCGCCGACCTCGTCGCGCTCGCCATCGCCGACGCGTGCCGCACGTCGGTGCTGGTCAGCGTCGGCGGCGACGTGCGCGTCGCCTCCCCCGACGGTGACGGACCGGACTACCCGGTCGTCGTCGGGCACAGCGTGGCCGACCTCGCGGCCGGCGGCGACCGCGCCCGAGTGCGGTTGCGCGAGGGCGGCATCGCCACGTCGAGCACCTCGGCCCGGCGGTGGCGGCGCGGTGGCCGCCAGTGGCACCACGTCGTCGACCCGCGCACCGGCTCGCCCGCCACCGGCCCGCTGCGCACCGTGACCGCCCTCGGCCACACCGCGGCGGCCGCCAACGCCGCGACGACGGCCGCGATCGTCCTCGGCGACGCCGCCTGGGCCTGGCTCGTCGACCACGACGTGGCCGCTCGGCTCGTCGACGTCGAGGGCCGGGTGACCCGCACCCCCGCCTGGACCGCATCCGACCTCGAGGAGCGCCCGTGACCTCTCCCCTGCTCTGGTACGTCAACCGCGGCACCGGTGTCGTGCTGCTCGTGGTCTTCTCGCTCGCGGTGGTGCTCGGCGTGCTCGCGACCGGTCGGGGCGTGAGCCCGCTCTGGCCGCGCTTCGTCACCCAGGGACTGCACCGCACCCTCGCCGGGCTGTCCGTGCTGCTGCTCACCGCGCACGCCGCGAGCGCCGTCGTCGACGAGTACGTCGACATCCGGTGGTGGCAGGCGTTCTCGCCGGTCGGGGCCACCTACGAGCCGCTGTGGCTCGGCCTCGGCACGCTGGCCCTCGACCTCACGCTCGTCGTGGTCGCCACGTCACTGGCGCGCGCCCGGCTCCCCCACCGCACGTGGTTCCTCGTGCACCTCACGACGTATGCCGCGTGGGCGGCCGGGGTCGCCCACGGCATCGGGATCGGCACGGATGCCGGTCGCGGCTGGTTGGCGGCCACCACCGCGGGCTGCGTGGCCGCCGTGGCGCTGGCGGTGCTCGCGCGGCTCGTGGCGGTCGCCCGCGGGCGCGGGGGCGACGGGTCGGTCGGCGGGGTCGACGACCTCTTCCCGGCGGCCACCGGGGGGACGCGGTGATCCGGCCACCGGCATTCGTCGACGTGCTGCCCGGGCCGATGCTGCTCTCCGGCGTCGGCCGCGGATCCGACCACGCCACGCACCTGGACCGGTTCGGGAGCCTGCCGGAACGCGACGCGGAGGGCCTGGTCGCCCAGCTCGCCGGGGCCGGGGTGCGGGGGCGCGGTGGGGCCGGCTTCCCGCTCGCCCGCAAGATCGAGACCGTGCTGGCCCAGCGAGGTCGGCGCCCCGGCCGCCGCCCGGTCGTCGTCGTCAACGCGGCCGAGGGCGAGCCCGCGAGCGCGAAGGACGCCGCGCTCCTCGAGGTCGCGCCCCACCTCGTCCTCGACGGTGCCGTGAGCGCCGCCCGGGCGCTGGGGGCCCGGGTCGTGCACGTCGTCACCTCGGCGGACCGGCCGTGGACGCGGCTCGCCGTGGCGGCCGCGGTCGCCGACCGTGACGACCGCGGCATCCGCTGGAGCCTGCACGAGGCCGAGGCGAGGTTCGTCTCGGGCCAGGCCCGCGCGGTGCTCGAGCTCATCGCCGGACGCCCCGGGCTCCCGGTCACGGCCTGGGCGCCCGAGGCGGTCGACGGCCACCACGGCCGACCCACGCTCCTGTCCAACGCCGAGTCCTTCGCCCACCTCGCTGCCCTGGTGCTGTGGGGCGCGCAGCGGTACGCCGCGCTCGGCACCGGCGACGAGCCGGGCACGACCCTGCTCACCCTGTCGACGCCCCCCACGGCCCAGGGGTCCTTCGAGGGCGTGCGCGTCGTCGAGGTCGAGCACGGGGACGCCGCGTGGAGCGTGCTCGACCCTGCCGCGCTCGCCGCCCCGCTCCTCGTCGGCGGCTTCCACGGCGCGTGGGTGCACCCACGGGACGTGCCGCAGGTGCGGTGGTCGAACACCCACCTGCGGCAGATCGGCGCCTCGCTCGGCGCGGGCTCGGTGCTGTCGCTCAGCGACGGCTCGTGCCCGGTGGCCGAGACGGCCCGGTACACCGCGTACCTCGCCGGCGAGTCGGCCGGTCGATGCGGCCCCTGCCGCAACGGCCTGCCCACCCTCGCCGACGAGGTGCGCGGCCTGGCCGAGGGCGCCGACACGCGCCGCAGGGTGCGCGAGCTCACCGGGCTGGTCCGCGGTCGCGGTGCCTGCGCGCACCCCGACGGCACCGCGCGGCTCGTCAGCTCGCTGCTCACGACGCTCGACGACCACGTCGAGAACCACCTGGACCAGGGGTGCGCCTGCCACGCCCGTCGCCCGGCGGTGGCCCGATGAGCGCCCGCGAGACGGTGCTTCGCGTCGACTGGCCGCAGTGCCGGGCGCGGGGACTGTGCGCCGAGCTGCTCCCGGAGCGGATCGTGCTCGACGAGTGGGGCTACCCCGCGGTCCTCGGACCGGTGCGGACCGGCGAGCTGGGCCTGGCCCGCGAGGCCGTCGCCGCGTGTCCCCGGCGGGCCCTGCACCTGCTCCAGACCTGAGCGGTCACCAGGGCAGCGGCGCGTCCGGCCCGCGACCCGACACGTCAGCCGATCGCGCCACGGTGCGACCCCTCAGGCGGGGACGACGTTGACGAGCCCGGGCGCGCGCACGACGACGGTCCGGATGCCGTCGGGCACGGCCGCCTGCACCTTCTCGCTGGCCAGGGCCAGCTCGCGCAGGGCGTCCTCGGTGATGTCCGAGGGCACCTCGAGCCGGTCGCGCACCTTGCCCCTGACCTGCACCACGCACGTCACGGTGTCCTCGACGAGCAGCGCCGGGTCGGCCACGGGGAAGGTCTCGTGCACGAGCGACTCGGTGTGCCCGAGCCGCGCCCACAGCTCCTCGGCGATGTGCGGCGCGAGCGGCGCGACCATGAGCACGATCTGCTCGGCGGCCTCGCGCGGAACCCCGCCCTCGAGCTTGGTCAGGGCGTTGTTGAGCTCGGTGAGCCGGGCGATGGCGGTGTTGAAGCCCAGGCCCGCGTAGTCGGTGCGCACCGCGTCGATCGTGCGGTGCAGCACCCGCGAGGTCGCGTCGCCGATCGGCGCGTCGACGACGACGACCGCCCCGGTCTCCTCGTCGACGACGTTGCGCCACAGCCGCTGGAGGAAGCGCTGGCTGCCGACGACGGCACGGGTGTCCCACGGCTTGCTCTGCTCGAGCGGCCCGAGGCCCATCTCGTAGAGGCGGAAGGTGTCGGCCCCGAACGCGGCGTACATCTCGTCGGGGCTGACCATGTTCTTCAGCGACTTGCCGATCTTCCCGAACTCACGGGTCACCGGCTCGCCGTGCCACGTGAACGAGCCGTCGGGGGCCTCCTCCACCTCCTTGGCCTCGACGGGTTGGCCCCGGTCGTCGCGGAAGGCGGCGGCCTGGATGTAGCCCTGGCTGAAGTAGGTGCGGAAGGGCTCGTCGCTGCTCAGGTGCCCCAGGTCGTGGAGCACCTTGTGCCAGAAGCGCGCGTACAGCAGGTGCAGCACCGCGTGCTCGACCCCGCCGACGTAGAGGTCGACGCCGCCCGGGTCGCGGGTGCCCGCCGGGGCGCCGGCGACCGGCTCGGGGCGCGGGCCCATCCAGTAGGCCTCGTTCTCGGGGTCGACGAGCGCGGCCTCGTTGGCCGGGTCGAGGTAGCGCAGGTAGTACCAGCTGGACCCGGCCCAGTTGGGCATCGTGTTGGTCTCGCGGCGGAAGGGGCGGGTGCCGCGGCCGTCGCCGAGGTCGAGCTCGACGTCGACCCACTCCTGCACCCGCGACAGCGGCGGCTCGGGCTCGCTGCTGGCGTCGTCGGGGTCGTAGGTCTTGGGGCTGTAGTCGGGCACCTCGGGCAGCTCGACCGGCAGCATCGACTCGGGCAGGGCGTGCGCGACGCCGTCCTCGTCGAAGACGACCGGGAACGGCTCGCCCCAGTAGCGCTGCCGGCTGAACAGCCAGTCGCGCAGCTTGTAGGTCACCGTCGCGTCGCCGAGCCCGCGCTCCTGCAGGTATGCCGTGATGCGCGCCTTGGCCTCGGCGACGCCGAGCCCGTCGAGGCTCACGTCGTCGTTGGCGGAGTTGATCGCCGGGCCGTCGCCGGTGAAGGCGGTGGACAGGTCGTGGCCCTCGGCGGGCTGCACGGTGCGGATGATCGGCAGCTCGAAGGCCGTCGCGAAGTCCCAGTCCCGCTCGTCCTGCGCGGGCACGGCCATGATCGCGCCGGTGCCGTAGCCCATGAGCACGTAGTCGGCGACGAACACCGGGATGCGGGTGCCCGTGACCGGGTTGGTCGCCCAGCCGCCGGTGAAGACGCCGGTCTTGTCCTTGCCCTCGCTCTGGCGCTCGACGTCGCTCTTGCGCGAGGCGTCACGGCGGTATGCCGTGACGGCCTCCTGCGGTGTCGCCGCACCGCCGGTCCAGGCGTCCTTGGTGCCCTCGGGCCAGCCACCCGCCGGCACGAGCTCGTCGACGAGTGGGTGCTCGGGCGCCAGCACCATGAAGGTCGCGCCGAACAGGGTGTCGGGACGCGTCGTGAAGACGTCGATCCCCGTCCCCGAATCGACCAGTCGGTCACGGTGGGGACGCGCGAGGGGGAAGGTGACCCGGGCGCCGTGGCTGCGGCCGATCCAGTTCCGCTGCATGATGCGGACCTTCTCGGGCCAGTCCACGCGGTCGAGGTCGTCGGCCAGGCGGTCGGCGTAGGCCGTGATCCGCAGCATCCACTGGCGCAGGTTGCGCTTGAAGACCGGGAAGTTGCCCCGCTCGGAGCGGCCGTCGTTGGTGACCTCCTCGTTGGAGAGCACCGTGCCCAGGCCGGGGCACCAGTTGACCGGCGCCTCGGAGGTGTAGGCCAGGCGCTGGCCGTCGAGGATGCCGGCGCGCTCGACGTCGCTGAGGTCGTCCCACTCGCGGCCGTCTTCCGCGGGCAGCGGCCGGGACCCCGAGCGGTACTGCTCCACCAGCTCGGCGATCGGGCGCGCCCGCCCCAGCCCACCGTCGGGGCGCACGGCATCCGCGTCGTACCACGCGTCGTGGATCTGGGTGAAGATCCACTGGGTCCAGCGGTAGTAGTCGGGGTCGATGGTCTGGATCGCCCGGCGGTCGTCGTGGCCCAGGCCGAGGCGACGCAGCTGGCGCGCCATGATGACGATGTTGTCCTCGGTGGTCTTGCGCGGGTGCTGGCCGGTCTGCACGGCGAACTGCTCCGCCGGCAGTCCGAACGCGTCATAGCCCAGGCAGTGCAGGACGTTCTTGCCGAGCATCCGGTGGTAGCGCGCGAAGACGTCGGTGGCGATGTAGCCCAGGGGGTGGCCGACGTGCAGGCCGGCGCCGCTGGGGTACGGGAACATGTCGAGGACGAGGAGGTGGCCCTCGGGGTGCGCGGCGACGCCCTCGGGGTCGGCCCACGGCCCGGCCGGGTTGGGGGCGTGGTAGGTGCCGCGCTCGGCCCAGCGGTCCTGCCAGGCCACCTCGATCTGCCCGGCCAGCTCGGCGGTGTAGCGGTGCGGGGTCTCGCTCATCTCGTCCTCGTCGTCAAGTCGTCGTTCGATCTGCGCCCACGAAAAAACCCCTCACGCAGGAGGGGTCGCCGCGCTGGCCGTCGGGCCGACGCGGCTAGGGAAGGACCTCGAACCTCGTCATGCCCCTCAGGGTATCGCAGCGCCCGTGGCCGGCGCCGACGAGGCCGGTGCCGGTCGGAGCGCCGGTTACCGCGCAGGACTCGCTGTGTACGCAGCGAGTCCTGCGCGGTAACCCGCGCTGTGACCAACGCAGACGGATGCCGGATGCCGGATGCCGTCGTCGCCGGGTCAGTGCAGCCCGTGGACGACCGCGTGGCCGCGGCCGCGCGCGATGAGCCACCTGTTGACCGGGACGGTCACGACGAAGGCCACCGCGAGCGCGAAGGCGAGGGCGCCCCAGAAGACGCCGCTCGCGAGCCCGGCCTCCATCGCCCCGGGGACGAGGAGCATGACCGAGTTGTCGACGATCTCCATGACGGTGATCGAGACGGTGTCGGCGGCCAGGGTCACCACGAGCGCGGCCTTGAGCGGGACGCCCGCGCGCAGCACCGGGGTGAGGGTGAACGCGTAGCCGAAGAGGAAGGCCAGCCCCACCGCGAGCGCGATCGTCGACAGGGTGCTCAGGCCGAGGGCGGTGCCGATGACGAGGCCGAGGACCTCGCCGATGGCGCAGCCCAGGAGGCAGTGCAGGGTGGCGCGGGCCGCCTGGGACCACGGTCCCTGCGCGGGCATCGCGTGGCCGGGGGCGGCCGCGTGCCGGATGTGCGTGTGCGTGTCCATGCGGGCGTCAACCGATACCCCCTAGGGGTATATTCCCCGCACCCGTCCGGCCGCGCGTGCGGAGGTGCGGCTGCCCTGGCGCCCACCTCCGCGCCCGAGGCGGGGTCCGGGTCAGGAGAGCAGGCCGGCGACGAGCAGGGCCTGGGCCAGGTGGTAGGTCACCATGACGACCGGCCGGGTCCACCGGTGCTCCGCCACGAACCGACCCGTCGCCAGCACGGTGTCGCTGACGACGAACAGCGTGGCGCCCAGCCCCACGAGCAGCAGGCCGGTCGCCCAGCCCACGACCGCCATCGCGCCGATGACGAGCATGTAGGCCGCGACCGCACCGGCCAGCGGCGCTCCCCCGTGCCGGTGCGCGGCGGGCAGGATGCCGCGGCCCGCCACGAGGGCGACGATGAGCACGCCCACCCCCACCCAGCCGAGCGCCGGGAGGGCGAGGCCGGCGCCGACGCAGGCCGCGACCCAGGCGAGGTGCCCGAGGAGGAACGCCACGAGGCCCGCCACGAACCGGTCCGGCCCGGGCAGCAGGAGCACGTCGCCGACGAGCCCGAGCGCGAGCGCGAGCAGCACCCACCGGCCCGTCGTGCTCCCACCCGCCCCCGCGAGCAGGGCCACGACGGCCAGCCCGACGACCACCGCCGGCTTGGCCCACCGCTCGGTGCGCAGGTCGCCGCGCACGACGGCCCGCCAGTCGAGCACCGCGACGACGGCGGTCACGGCGGCGGCGACCCGGACGGCATACGGCACGGGCGGGATCCTCGCAGGCGCACGGCACGCGCGTGCCCGACTGTGGGCCACCCCACCCGGGCGCGTATCAGGGCGCCGCGCCGGGCGCTCCTCTCCCCCGGGAACCGCCGTAGGGGATGGTCCCCAACACCAACACCAACACCAACACCGACACCACCGAACGAGGGAGAGTCACCATGGGCGCGACGCTGCGGTCAGGGTTCAACCAGGAGGTCGCCAAGGCGCTCGTCGAGAGCGGGGCGATCGACCTGTCCAAGATGACCGAGGTCTACAAGGGGTTCGCCGAGGACGCCCTCGTGCGCGGCGAGGACCTCGTGCTCGCCGTGGGCAAGCACGTCATCATCAACTGCGGGTGGCCGGGCCCGGTCCTGCGCCAGCTCGCCTTCGAGGCCGAGGGCCCCGTCGGGTGAGCACACCCCACGAGCTGCGACGCCGGCTCGCGCACGGCCTCAGGCTGGGCGCGGCCGGTGTCGTCGCCGCGGGCGAGGGGCGCGCAGCCGTCGGCGGTGCACGGCCCCTCGTGGCCGCCAAGGTGCTCGGCGAGACGGCGCTGCTGTGCCGGGTGGCGGGGCGCCTGCTCGCGGACGACCCGGCGCTCGCCCGGCTCGAGGGCCTCGGCGCCGCCCAGGCCCGGCTCGGCGACGCGGTCACCCGGGCGCTCGACCCGCAGCACGCCGCGCTCGTCGTCGCGGCCGACCCGCACGCCTATGTGCGCGAGGTGTTCCCGTTCGCCCTGCTCGGCGACCTCGACACCGGGCACCGGTCGGTGGCGCGGCACCTGCTCGACCTCGTGGCCGACGACGACCTCGGCGACGAGCCCGACACCTTCGACCGGCTCGAGCGCGCGTGGCTGCGCGGGCTCACCGACGGCGGCGCGACCGCCCCTCCCCTGCCCGCCGGCTCGGTGCTGCACCGGGGGGCGGACCTCCTGCACGGCGAGCTGACCGACGCCTACGGCCTCACCCACGCCGTGCTGCACGCCAGCGACTGCGGGCTGGCCTCCGTGCGGACGGCACGACCGGCGCCCGCGGTCGCCGACGACGCCGAGGCGCTGCTCGGGGCGGCCCTCGCGGTCGGCAACCTCGACGTCGCCGCCGAGCTGCTGTGGACCTGGCCGATGCTCGGCGTGCCGCTCGGCGCCGGCGCCCGCCACGGCCTGGCCGAGCTCGCGCGGGCCGAGGCGACCCACGGGTTCCTCCCCGGGCCCGAGCACGAGCCGATCGTCGCCGCCGGCCTGGCACCGGCCGACCGCTCGACCTACGTCATCCAGACGAGCTACCACACCGCCGTCGTCGGGGGCATCCTCGCCGCGGCCCTGCTGCGCACCGGCCGCCCCGTGCCCCCCGGCCGCGGCGTGCCCCACGGCCGGCCGACCCGCCGTGACGCCGCGGCATCCGCCCGTCCCACCACCGCCACGTCGCCCGGGCCCGTGGCCGGCGCGGACCCGCTCCCCCTGCTCGTCCTCGCCGACGGCCACTGGGCCGACGCGCTGCGGGCGGCGCCACCGGCCCGACGGGCGGCCTGCGCCCCGCTCGTCCTCGGCGCCGAGCTGCGCACCGCCGCCGCCCGCCACGACCCCGCCCGCGTCCACCACCTGGTGGCGTGGGCCGCCGACCACGGCTGGTCGCACCTGCCGTCGGTGCGCCAGGGCGCCACCCTCCTCACGCGCGTCGTGCGCGCCGCGGCCGAGCCCACCGTCAGCGCAGCTCGAGGTGCCCGTCGTCGATCCGGCCCAGCCGCATGACGGCCAGGTCGTGGAGGTAGCTCTGCACGACCCGCCACGGCGCCCGCCGGCCCTGGCGCGGCAGGATGCCGGCCGCACGCTGCACGTAGCCCGACGTCAGGCCGAGCAGCGGGGTGTCCTCCACGCCGACCTCGTCGTAGCGCGGCGTCGCCACGGCATACCCCTTGCGGTCCATGAACCGCACGAGCGAGCAGAACCACCGGGCCGACAGGTCGGCCCGCAGCGTCCAGCTGGCGTTGGTGTACCCGACGGCCAGGGCCACGTTGGGCACGTCCGAGAGCATCAGGCCCTTGTAGACGTGCCCCCGGGAGACGTCGACGACCTCCCCGTCGAGGAGCACCTCGGCGCCGCCGCCGAGCTCCATCCGCAGCCCCGTGGCGGTGACGACGAGGTCGGCCGGCAGGTGCCGACCTGACGTCAGGCGGATGCCGTCGCGGTCGAGCCGCTCGATCGTGTCGGTGACGACCTCGGCCCGGCCGTCGGACAGCACGGCGAACAGGTCGCCGTCGGGGGCGATGCACAGGCGCTGGTCCCACGGGTCGTACCGCGGCGCGAAGTGGGTGTCCACGGCGAACCCCGGGGGCAGCTGCCGCATCGCCCGGCGCCGGAGCAGGCGGCGACCCAGGTCGGGCCGCCGCCGGACCAGCTGGTAGCCCGCGGTGGAGAGCACGACGTTCTTGCCGCGCACCACCCGGTGGGCGACGGCATCCGGCAGCACCCGGCGCAGGGCGTCGGCGACGACGTCGCGGCTGGGCAGCGCCGCGACGTAGCCCGGGCTGCGCTGCAGCATCGTCACGTGCGCGGCGCCCTCCTCGACGAGGGCGGGCACGAGGGTCACGGCCGTCGCGCCGCTGCCGACGACGACGACGCGCCGACCCGCGACCTCCATCCCCTGCGGCCAGTGCTGCGGGTGCACGACCTCGCCGGCGAAGTCGTCGCGCGCGGGGAGGTCCACGACGTGGCCGCTCGCGTAGGAGTAGTAGCCGGTCGCGAGGTAGACGAAGCGCGCGGTGTGCGTCACGGTGCCCTCGGCGGTGCGGGCCGTCACCGACCAGCGGGCCCGCTCCGAGGACCACTCGAGCCGTTCCACGCGCTGCCCGTGGTGGGTGCGCTCGGTGACGCCGAACTCGTCGGCCGTGGCCCGCACGTAGTCGCGGATCTCGGCCCCGCCGGCCATCGACGCGCGCCCGCGCCACGGACGGAACGGGAAGCCGAGGGTGTACATGTCGGAGTCCGAGCGGATGCCGGGGTAGCGGAACAGGTCCCACGTGCCGCCCACGGCGTCGCGGGCCTCGAGCACCGCCCAGACCGTGCCCGGGCAGTGCATCGACAGCCGGCAGGCCGCGTCGACCCCGGAGATGCCGGCGCCCACGACGAGCACGTCGAGGTCGAGCGGACGCACATCGGTGGGGGGCACGGGCACAGGCTATTCCGCCTCGCGGGGTGTCGAAGGTCGCGGTGGGGCAGGCGTGACGCGTCGGCACCCCGTGTGACGATGGGTGGCATGACCACTCTCTCCGACTTCACCGCGAGCACCATCACCGGCGAGGAGCGCTCGCTCGCCGACTACGCCGGCCAGGTCGTCCTCGTCGTCAACACCGCGAGCGCGTGCGGCTTCACGCCCCAGTTCGCCGGCCTCGAGGAGCTGTACCGGGACCTGCGCGACGAGGGGTTCGTCGTGCTCGGCTTCCCGTGCAACCAGTTCGGCTCCCAGGACCCGGGCAGCGACGACGAGATCGGCCGGTTCTGCCAGGTCAACTACGGCGTGACCTTCCCGATGTTCGCCAAGGTCGACGTCAACGGCGATGACACCCACCCGCTGTTCGAGTGGCTCAAGTCGGAGAAGAGCGGCCTGCTCGGCGGCAAGGTCAAGTGGAACTTCACCAAGTTCCTCGTCGGCCGCGACGGTGCGGTCATCGAGCGCTACGCCCCCACCAAGGAGCCCGCCGACATCGCCGGCGACGTGCGCGCCGCGCTGGCCGACCGGGCTGCATGAGCGCCTGGCTCCTCCTGATCCCCCTCGCCGTCCTCGGAGGCCTCCTCGCCTTCGTCTGGCACCGGCTGGCCGTCGCCCCCGGGTGGCGGCCTCGCTGGGTCCGGTGGGTCGTCGCCGTGGCGCTCCTCGGCCTCATGGCGCTGGCCCTCGCCGGCTTCGACGTGTGGGGCGGGGCGTTCACCCCGGCGCAGATGCGGCCGGGCGTGTGGCTCGGTCAGGCGTTCCTCGCCTGCTGCCTCTACCTGTTCCTCGGGTTGGTGCCCGTGTGGCTGCTCAGCGTCGGGATCTGGCTCGTGCGGTGGAACGCCGACCACGGCCGTGAGGGGCGCCGCCGGCTGAACCGCGTGGCGTCGCCGCTCGTCGCCGCCGTCGCCGTCGGGGTCACCGCCTACGGCGCGTTCGAGGCGGCCACCCCGTCGGTGACGCAGCTCGAGGTGGCCTCCCCCGAGCTGCCCGCGGAGTTCGACGGCGTGCGGGTCGCCCTGGTCACCGACGTGCACTCCGGGGCGGTGCGCAGCGCGGCCTTCACGCAGCAGGTCGTCGACCTCGTCAACGGGCAGCGGCCCGACCTCGTCGTCGTAGCAGGCGACCTCGTCGACGGCGACGCCGCGCGCTACGCCCCCGAGATCGCCCCCCTGGCCGACCTCGAGGCCCCCCTCGGGGTCTACGCGACGACCGGCAACCACGAGATGTTCCGCGACACCGCCAACTGGGTCAGGGCCTTCGAGGGCGTCGGCCTGACGATGCTGCAGAACGCCGCCGTGCCCCTCGAGCGGGACGGCGCGACCATCACCCTGGCCGGGGTGCACGACGCCACCGGCGAGGGCGAGTGGGCGCCCGACTACGCCGCGGCGCTCGACGGCACGGAGGCCGGCGCCTACACGCTGCTCGCGGCCCACCAGCCGCTCCAGGCCCTCGACGTCGAGGGGCGCGGCGTGGACCTCCAGCTGTCGGGCCACACCCACGGCGGGCAGATGTGGCCGATCAACTACCTCGTACCCCTGCAGCAGCCGATGCTCGAGGGGCGGGCGACCGTCGCCGGCACCACGGTGGTCACCTCGCGGGGAGCGGGCGCCTGGGGCCCGGCGATCCGGGTGGCCGCGCCGCCGGAGGTGCCGATCATCACGCTGCGGCGGTCGTGAGCGAGCCGGGCGCCCTCGGCGACGCCGCCGAGCCCGCCGACCCCGGCGTCGTCGTGGGCGAGGACGGCCTCGCGCGGCCCGGGTGGGCGTCGGTCGACCCGATGCTGCGCGGCTACTACGACACCGAGTGGGGGATGCCGGTCCGCGACGAGCACGGGCTCTTCGAGCGCCTGTCGCTCGAGGCGTTCCAGTCGGGCCTGTCGTGGGCGACGATCCTGCGCAAGCGCCCGGCCTTCCGGGCGGCGTTTCGCGGCTTCGACCCCGAGTTCGTCGCGGCATTCGGTGACGGGGACGTCGACCGGCTCATGGCGGATGCCGGGATCGTCCGCAACCGCGCGAAGGTGCTCGCGACGATCACCAACGCCCGGGCCACCCTCGCCCTGCGCGAGGACCCGGACGGCGACCTCGCGGCATTCGTCTGGTCCTTCCGCCCGGCCGACACCCCGCGCCCCTCGAGCATGGCCGAGGTGCCGCCGACGTCGGTGGAGTCGGTCGCGCTCTCCAGGGCGCTCAAGCGCAAGGGGTTCGTCTTCGTCGGGCCCACGACGATGTACGCGCTCATGGAGGCCGTCGGCATCGTCGACACCCACCTGCTCGGCTC
>DATITJ010000504.1:0-4716 GCA_035467935.1 Ornithinibacter sp. | reverse complement strand
CCCGAGCGCGATGAGGGCCCGCCGCACGCCGCGGCGGCCGTTCGTCTTCCCCTCGTCCTGCGAGGGGTCCCCATCGGTGGACCCGTCGCCCCGCAAGGACTGCACACCCGTCTCCGTCACGGGGCCGAGTGTAGGAGAGGCGACTGGGGGAGTCCGGACTCGGCATACATTGGAGTGGTGAGCGATCTCGGTGAGCGGCTGCGGGCGCGGGGCAAGCGCCTCACGTCCCAGCGCGAGCGCGTGCTCACCGCGGTCGGCGCGCTCGGGCACGCGACGCCCGACGAGATCGCCGAGGCCGTGGCCGCCGACGGCGGTGGGGCCGTGCCGGCCTCCACGGTCTACCGCGCGCTCGACGCCCTCCAGGAGCTCGGTCTCGTCGGCCACACCCACGTCGACCACCGTGCCCCGAGCTACCACCTCGCCGAGCACGCCACCCACCTCCACGTGTTGTGCCGCGGCTGCGGCTGGGTCGGCGAGGCGCCGCTGACCGTCGCCGACGAGCTCGTGGCGCGGCTCGACGAGTCGCTCGGGTTCGCGTGCGACGTCTCCCACGCCGCGGTCCACGGCCTGTGCCGCACCTGTCGTGGGGCGTCCGCCGCGGATGCCGCCCCGACCTCCGAGAGCCGGAAGGCCATCCCATGAGCACGTCCACGACCACCTCCCCACTCCTGCGGCACCAGGGCGCCGTGGAGGGGGAGGGCGCCGATGCCGGGGTCGCCGCCCACTACGGCGACCCGACGCGCGAGCAGCGCCTGCTCGCCGAGGGGCTCGCCGCCGTCGACCTCTCGCACCGCGGGGTCGTGACGATCACCGGCCCCGACCGGCTCACCTGGCTGCACTCCATGACCACCCAGCAGCTGACGGGCCTCGGGCCGCGGCAGTCGCGCGAGACGCTCGTGCTCTCGCCGAAGGGCCACGTCGAGCACGCGCTGCACCTCGTCGACGACGGCGGGACGACGTGGATCACCGTGGAGCCCGGCACGGCATCCGCCCTCGTGGCGTGGCTGGAGTCGATGCGGTTCATGCTGCGGGTCGAGGTCGCCGACGTCACGGCCGACTGGGCGGTGCTGGGGGAGCCCCTCGGGGCGGAGTCGGTGTCGGGGGAGGCCCTCGCCTGGGTCGACCCGTGGCCGGGGCTCGTCGGGGACACGGCGCCGTACGGCCCCGTGGAGGGCCACCCCGCGCAGGGTCGGGCGTGGCGCGAGCTCGTCGTGCCGCGTGACGGGCTCGAGGTCGCTCTCGGCGACCGTCCGCTCGCCGGCACCTGGGCGGCGGAGGCGCTGCGCGTCGCCGCATGGCGGCCGCGGCTGGGGTTCGAGACCGACCACCGCACGATCCCCCACGAGCTCGACTGGCTGCGCACGGCCGTGCACCTGCACAAGGGGTGCTACCGAGGGCAGGAGACGATCGCCCGCGTGCACAACCTCGGCCGCCCGCCGCGACGCCTCGTCTTCCTCCACCTCGACGGGTCGGGCCACGTGCTGCCCGGCGCCGGTGCGGCGGTGCTGCACGGGGATCGTGAGGTCGGGCGCCTGACGACGGTGGCGCGGCACCATGAGGACGGTCCCGTGGCGCTCGCGGTCATCAAACGATCGGTCCCTGGTGACGTGGATCTTCTCGCGGGGGACTGCGCCGCGGCGCAGACCGTCGTCGTGACGGGCTGACGGCCGCAGATCCTCCTGCGTTCGGGGTCCGCCGGGCTGCCATGATGGGAGCCATGTCCCCCGCTGCACCCGCGCCCGCCGGCACCCTGATCACCGTCGCACCCACGGGCGCCGAGCACGCCAAGGCCGACGTGCCCCAGTTGCCGACCACGCTCGAGGAGCTCGTCGAGACCGCGGGCCGTTGCGAGGCGGCCGGTGCCTCGCTCATCCACCTGCACATCCGCGACGGCGAGCACGCGCCGACGCTGGACCGCGGCCGCCTGCGGGCGGCCGTCGACGCGATCCGCTCCGAGACCGATCTCGTGGTCCAGCTGTCCACCGGGGGGTCGGTGCACGATCCGCTCGAGCAGCGGCTCACGGTGCTCGAGGCCGAGCCCGACTCGTGCTCCCTCACGTGCGGCACGACGAACTTCGGCGACGACGTCTTCCTCAACCCGTGGGGGTTCATGAGCGACCTCTACGTCCAGGCGCAGCAGCGCGAGGTGGTCCCGGAGTTCGAGGTGTTCGACCTTGGCCACGTCCACGCGCTGCGCCGCCTGCTCGACACCCACGGCCTGCCCTTCGGCGGACAGGTGCACGTGGACTTCGTGACGGGGGTGCCCGGCGGGATGCCGGCCACGACCGCCGCGCTCATGGCTGGCGTCGCGATGCTCCCGGCCGAGGTGACGTCGTGGTCGGCGACCGGCATCGGTCGCGGCCACCTGCCGATCATGGCGGCGGCGCTGTCGGCCGGTGGCCACCTGCGCGTCGGCATGGAGGACAACGTCGTCTTCGCGCGCGGCCGGGTCGTGCAGCACAACGACGAGCTCGTGGCGCGCGCGGCCGAGCTCGCGACGGTGATGCAGCGACCGCCGCTCACGCCGGACCAGGCCCGTGGGCTGCTGGGGGTCAAGGACCGGCGCTTGCGCTGACCGGTCGGGGACCCGTCCGGCGTCCGAGGTGCGGGACGGATCTGGGCGCCGAGGATGCCGAGCGCATAATGTCGGGTTATGGATGAGCTGCGTAGTTCTTTTGGATTTCCGGCCGTCGTCAACGAGAAGGCCGCCCGTTCCGTCGCGGGTGGCGTCGCCCTCGTCGCGGCGCTCGCCCTCGTCACCGGTTGGCTCTGGCTGGGCGCGCTCCTCGCGCTCGGCTTCGCGCTGCGCGTCGCCTTCGGCCCGCGTCGCAGCGTCATCGGGTGGCTCGCCGCCGACGTCATCGCCCCGCGCCTGGGTGAGCCCCAGCGCGTCCCCGGCCCGCCGAAGCGCTTCGCCCAGGCCGTCGGTCTGGTCCTGACGCTCGTGGCGACCGGCTTCCTCGTCGCGGGGCAGCCCTTCGTGACGACGGCCCTGCTCGGGGTGCTGCTCGGGTTCGCCGCCCTGGAGTCGGTCGTCGGTTTCTGCGCCGGCTGCTACGTCTTCGGCCTCCTCATGCGCGTCGGCGCCATCCCCGAGGAGACCTGCGCGGCCTGCAACGACCTCTCGCTGCGCCGCCGCGAGGCCGCCGGAGCAGCCTGACGGCGCGAGCTGCGCCGATCCGACATGCTCAACAGCGGCCTTCCGGGAGGGCCCGGGGGGGATCGAGCCGAGGTCGAGCAGGCCGGCTCTGGCGTCGAGCAGAGGTGTGTGAGAGGGTTCACGCTTGCTCCAGTTTGCATTTTGCTAACTAGAGCAAGCATAATGGAGGTGTGAGCAAGAATCCGCTGAACGACCTGGGCAGCAGCCTCGGCGACTACCTGCGCGAGCAGCGCCAGGCCGCCAGGTTGTCCTTGCGTCAGCTGTCCGAGCTCGCCGGGGTGTCCAACCCCTACCTGTCCCAGATCGAGCGAGGACTGAAGCGCCCCAGCGCCGAGATCCTGCAACAGCTCGCCAAGGGCCTCGAGGTCTCCGCCGAGAGCCTCTACGTCAAGGCAGGCATCCTCGACGCCGAGATCGCCCCGCCCACCGACGGCCCCGACGTCCGCCGCGCGATCAGCGCCGACCCGGCCCTCACGGCCCGGCAGCGCAAGGCCCTCCTCGACATCTACGAGTCCTACGTCGAGGACGAACCCGGGCAATGACGCCCTTCCCAGACCTCCACACACCACACCGTCCGCACCACCCAGAAGGAGACACCATGTCCGTCATCGAGGACCTCAAGAAGACCGTCGACACCACCCCGTTCTTCGTCGCAGTCGGCGCCACCGACCTCGCGGTCGAGAAGGTGCGCCGGGCCCGCCTGCGCGCCGACCAGGCCCGCGCCGAGCTCAGCGCCGACCTGGCCCCCGCCAAGGTCCAGTACCGCGCCACCACCCTGGCCGACCAGGTCCTGGAGATCCCGTCCGTCATGCTGAACGAGACCCTCGTCCTCAGCGGCAAGGTCGCCGAGGGCTACGACGAGCTCGCCACCCGCGGCCACAAGCTCGTGACCCGCCTGCGCAACCAGAAGTCCACCAAGGACCTCGTCGCCCAGGCCGAGATCACCGTGGCCCAGGCCAAGGGTGCCGTCACCACCGCCCGCAGGGCCACCGCCGACATCGAGCGCTCCGCCAAGGCCACCATCACCACGGCGCGCCACGAGGCCGAGAAGGTCGCCACGGTCGTCAGCGGCTCCCTCGCCGAGGAGGCCCAGGTCGCCAGGACCGAGATCGAGAAGTCCGCGAAGGCCACCCGCACCGCGGCCAGGCGCACCTCGACCACCACCAAGAAGGCCGCCAAGAGGACGAACTCCTCGGCCAAGGGCGTGACCACGAGCGTTCGCAAGACCGCCGCAGCTGCGGAGAAGGCCACCGAGAAGGCCGCCGAGAAGGTCGGCGACAAGCCGGAGACCACGACCAAGACGGCCACCACGACCAGGACGGCCACCGCCACCGCGAAGGCCGGCCCCGTCAAGGTCACCGGCAGCGTCAAGGCCTGACCCACGCACCACGCGTCGGCCCCGGCCGACCACGCCGTCACCGGTTCCCCCTTTTCCGGTGACACCCCCGACGACCGGGGCCGGCTCGCCCGGCCCCGGTCGTTCGGCATCCCGGCACGGGCGGCCGGATGCCGTCCGCGCGCCGCCCGCGGATAGGGTCACCTTCGTGCCCGACCAG
>DATITJ010000503.1:0-2324 GCA_035467935.1 Ornithinibacter sp. | reverse complement strand
GGCGTCGGTGCCGACGCCGGCACCCAGAAGGCAGGAGTCTGACATGGGTGACATGACCATCCGCCCCGAGGACGCCCCCGTCGTCACCCACGAGGTGACCGAGTCGGAGGTGCTCGCCAACACCCCTGCGGCGGGCGGGGTCCGCGACCTGCGGATCACCGACTCCACGCTGCGCGACGGCTCGCACGCGATGCAGCACCAGTTCACCGAGGAGCAGGTGCGCGGCGTCGTGCACGCCCTCGACACGGCCGGCGTGCAGGTCATCGAGGTCTCGCACGGCGACGGCCTCGGGGGCTCGAGCTTCAACTACGGCTTCTCCAAGGTCGACGAGATGCAGCTCATCGCGGCGGCCGTCGACGAGGCCACCCAGGCCAGGATCGCCGTCCTCATGCTCCCCGGCCTCGGCACGGTGCACGAGCTGAACAAGGCCCACGCGGCCGGGGCCTCGGTGGCCCGGATCGCGACCCACTGCACCGAGGCCGACGTCTCGCTCCAGCACTTCGCGGCCGCGCGAGGGCTCGGGATGGAGACCGTCGGGTTCCTCATGCTCAGCCACAAGGCCTCACCCGCGAAGCTCGCCGAGCAGGCCCGGATCATGGTCGACGCCGGCGCCCAGTGCGTCTACGTCGTCGACTCCGCCGGGGCCCTCGTGCTGTCCGACGCCCAGGAGCGCATCCAGGCGGTCATCGACGAGATCGGCCCCGAGGCCCAGGTCGGCTTCCACGGCCACCAGAACCTCAGCCTCGGCGTCGCCAACTCGGTGCTCGCCTACCAGGCCGGCGCCAAGCAGATCGACGGCGCCCTGTGTGCCCTCGGCGCGGGGGCCGGCAACAGCCCCACCGAGGTGCTCGCCGCGACCTTCGAGCGGATGGGCATCCACACGGGGGTCGACCTCGGCGAGGTGCTCTCGGCCGCGGAGGACGTCGTGAAGCCGTTCATCCCGCGCCTGCCGTGGATGGACCGCGCCTCGATCACCCAGGGGTATGCCGGCGTCTACAGCTCCTTCCTCCTCCACGCCGAGCGGGCGGCCGAGCGCTACGACGTGCCGGCCCACGAGATCCTGACCAAGGTCGGGGAGTACGGCTACGTCGGCGGCCAGGAGGACATGATCATCGACATCGCCATCCAGCTGGCCGAGGAGCGCCAGCACCTCGTCGAGCTCGGCGACCTCGCCGGGATGGGTGTGCGCTGATGGCTCCGGACCCCACGGCCGACCCCACCGCGGCGGCCGCTGCGGGAGCCATTCCCGCAGCCGCACCCGCGGGCGGCTGGGACGTCGCGTCGGTCGCCGCCGAGCTGCTCGCCTGCGAGGCCGAGCGCCGCGAGCGCGAGCCGTTCACCGACGAGTGGCCCGGCCTCGACCTGGACACCGGGTACGAGATCCAGGACCTCAACCTCGCCACCCGGCTCGGGCGCGGCGAGAGGCTCATCGGGGTCAAGCTCGGGCTCACCAGCCGGGCCAAGCAGCAGCGGATGGGCGTGCACTTCCCGTTCGTCGCGTGGCTCACCGACGCGATGGTGCTGCCCGTCGGTGACCCGGTGCCGCAAGGGAGGCTGATCCACCCGCGCATCGAGCCCGAGATCGTCTTCGTCATGGGCGAACGCCTCGAAGGGCCCGGCGTCACCTGCGCCCAGGCGATGGGTGCGGTCGAGTCGGTCTGGGGCGGCGCCGAGGTCATCGACAGCCGCTACAAGGACTTCCGCTTCACCGCCGGCGACGTCGCGGCCGACAACGCCTCCTCCGGCGCGTTCGTGACGGGTCCGGTGGGGCTTGCGCCCGCCGACCTGGACCTGGCGCTGGAGGGGGTCCTCGTCGAGGTCCGGGGCGTCGTCGTCGACTCGGCCACGGGGGCCGCCGTCCAGGGCCACCCCGGCGAGGCGCTCGCGCTCGCGGCCAACGACCTGGCCCGTCGCGGCCACGCCATCGAGGCCGGCTGGATCGTGCTCACCGGCGGCATGACGGATGCCGTGTTCTCACCTCCCGGGTCGAGCACCGCGCTGCACTTCACGAACCTCGGCTCGGTGTTCCTCAACGGCGGCGCGGAGGCCTGAGGTGCCGCTCATCGAGGTGACCATGGTTGCGGGCCGCACCCCGCAGCAGGTGCGTGCCCTCATCACCGCCCTGACCAGGGCCGCCGTCGAGACCGTCGACGCCCCGGTCGAGAGCGTGCGCGTCGTCGTGCGCGAGGTGCCCACCACGCACTGGGCCGCCGGCGACGTCACCATCGCCGAGCGCCGGGGCGACCCCGACCCCCGCACCTGACCCCCGGCATCCGCACCACCCACCGCAGAAGGTGAACCACATGAGCGACATCCAGTTCTTC
>DATITJ010000502.1:0-2264 GCA_035467935.1 Ornithinibacter sp. | reverse complement strand
GCGCTCCACCTCCGGATACGAGGAAGGCGTGCGTCCTCCGTTCGTCGGCGGGCTGGCCCGCTCCGAAGCCCTGGGGACGTCATGGGTTGACGCCGCGGGGACGTCACAGGTGCTTGAGGGCCTCGCGCCTGGACAGCCCGGAGAGCCGTTCCCCGCGAGCCGCGACGTAGGCCCGCACCCACTCGGGGTCGGCCCGCGCGTGCTGGCGCAGCGCCCACCCGACGGCCTTGCGGATGAAGAACTCGCGCCCGTGCAGCGAGTCCTCGAGGTTGGCGTCGAGCACCTCGGTGAGCAGGTCGAGGTCGGTGGCCCCGCGGTGCTTGAGCTGCGCGAGGATCGCGGTGCGCCGCACCCAGAGGTGATCGTCCACGGCATACGCCCGCATCATCGGCGTGACGATCGTCCTGTGCGACGACAGGATCGGCCCGATCCGATCGGCTGCCAGTGGGTCGACGTGGTCCCACCACGCGCCGGTCTCGACCAGGTGGCGGTAGAGCGGCAGGGCGTCGGGGTCCTGCCACCCGCGGGCGGCGCGGTGGCCGGTGAGGGCGTGTGCGGCATACCGCTCCTCCCGGTATGCCGGGTCGTCCCACAACGCGTGGACGCTCGCCTCCCACTCCTCCCGGGTCGCGGGCGCGAGCGACGGGTCGGCCAGCAGCGGCCGCAGCAGGGCACCGAGCTCGGGGGACGTGAGGCCGCGGTAGGGCAGCGCCGACTTCATGTAGGCCTGCTGGGCGGCGGCCCGCGTCGGGTTCCCGGCACCCGCCAGGGCGGCCCGCACCGCCACGACGAGCGGGGACTCGGGTGCTGGGGCGGTCGCCATGGCAGCCACCTCAGCACACGACCCCGACAGGCGGGGCCGAAGGCTCAGGCCAACCCGAGGTGGGCCGCCTCCTCCCACAGCTCGTCGCGCACCCGCGGGTGGGCGGCGTCGCGGATGATGTGGCGGCACTGCGCCTGCTGGTCGTACCCCCACAGCTCGGCGACACCGTTCTCGGTGACGATCGCGCTCTGCTGGAAGCTCGTGACCGGCTCGTCGAGGAGAGGCACGACGGTCGAGACGTCGGCCTTCGGGTGCCACGACCTCAGGGCGATGAACGACTGGCCGCCCGGGGAGTGCAGCGCCCCGACGATGAAGTCGGTCTGGCCGCCGAAGCCGGAGTAGATGCGGGCGTTGATGCGGGAGGCGTTGGCCTGGCCGAACAGGTCGACCTCGAGCGCGGTGTTGACCGAGGTCATCATCCGCTGCTGGGCGATCAGTCCCGGGTCGTTCGTGTGCTCGGTGCGCATCATCCGCACGCGGTGGTTGCCGTCGAGCCAGTCGTAGAGGTCGCGCGAGCCGAACAGGAACGACGCCGTGAGGGGGACGTGCTGGTCGAGCGCGCCGATCCGGTCGAGGTGGAGCACGCCGTCGCTGAACATCTCGGTCCAGATGCGCAGTCCCCGGCGGGCGGTGAGGGCGTTGAGGGTGGCATCGGGGACCCCGCCGATCCCCATCTGCAGCGTCGCGCCGTCGCTGACGCGGCTGGCGACGCGTTCGCCGATGGCCATGCTCTCGGCGTCGGGGCTGAGGGGTTCGTGCGACGGCAGCGGCGTCGACACCTCGACGGCGACGTCGACGGCCTCGAGCGGCACCTGGGCGTCGCCGTAGGTGTAGGGCATCTGGTCGTTGATGACCGCGACGACGCGACCGGACCGACCACGGCATCCCTCGATGGCCGCCGGGAGGACGTTGACCTCGATGCCGAGGGAGAGCGCGCCGTCGCGCGGCGGCGCGCAGTGCACGATGACGACGTCCGGTGGGATGCGGCGCTTGAGGAGCACCGGCACGAGTGAGAGCCGGCTCGGCACGTACGACAGGTCGCGATGGCGGCGCATGCCCGGCCCGACGAAGCACGTCTCGGCCGTCACGCCCTCGCGGTCGGGGATGCCGGGCGGAGCGTTCAGCGCGTGGATCGTGTAGGTGTCCTTGTTGTCGTCGAGCGCGCGCACCGCCTGCCACGGGACGGCAATGTTCCCCGACACGACGACCCGGGGCTTGCCGGGCAGGGATGCGAAGTGGCGACCTAGCTCCTCGACACTCAGAGTCCTCATGGCCTCATCATTCTCCAGCCGGGCGGTCCGTGGCAGGTGAGGGTCGGCACACCTCACTGCGGCGCCCGTGTCCACGTCGACCGTGTCACGGATCGGCACAACAACCTGTTCGTCATCTGCCCGTGAGCCTCGCGGAATGTGCAAGAACGTGCTGTTGGCCTGCACAAGAT
>DATITJ010000501.1:0-3356 GCA_035467935.1 Ornithinibacter sp. | reverse complement strand
CAGCGGCTACGAGCGCGACACCGACGCCCGGTGGTTCGGCGGCGTCTGCGCCGGGCTGGCCCGGCGCTTCGGGGTCGACCCGGTGCTCATCCGGGCCGCCGCCGTGGTGCTGGCCTTCGTCGGCGGCCTCGGCCTCACGGCCTACGTCGTGCTCTGGCTCATCATGCCCGACCGCCGCGGCGACATCCTCGCCGAGCGCGCCCTGCGCCGCGGCGACGCCGGCCCGATCGCCCTGCTCGTGCTGGCCGTCGTCCTGCTCGTCGGCGGCGTCTTCTCGATCGGCCAGGGCGACGGCTGGATCGCGCCGTTCTGGCTCATCACCGTCGCCATCGTCGTCTGGTTCGTCATCGGCCGCGACAAGCGCCGCGGCACACCCACCACCCCCCCGGCGGACGGCACCACGCCGACGCCGTACGGCACCACGCCGCCCCCACCCCCGCACGGAGGCTCCACCATGTCCGCACCCACGTCGATGTCCGCGCCGACCGGCAGCGCCGGCACGCCCGGCACCGCCGGCGCCCCGCCGGCCGCAGCGACCACCGCGCCGTATGCCGGTGGCCAGCCCGGTCCGTACACCCCCTCCCAGCCCTACGGCTCCCAGCCCTACGGCTCCCAGCCCTACGGCTCCCAGCCCTACGGCTCGCAGCGTCCCATCGCCCCGCCGCGCCCGCCCCAGCCGCGCCGCCGCCGCCCGAGTGCCTTCGTCGGGCTGCTCTCGCTCGGCATCGTCCTCGTCGGGATGGGCCTGGGCGCCGGGCTCGACGACCCCCTGGGGTTCCCCGGCAGCTCGGCGACCCTGGGCTTCCTGTTCGCCCTGGCCGGTGTCTCGCTGGTCGTGCTCGTGCTCGGCACCAGGGGCCGCGCCTCCGGCTTCAGCGGCTTCCTCGTCGTCACGCTCGGCCTGCTGCTGCTGGCCTCGTCGGCCGCCTCGCGCGTCGACGTGCAGGACGGCGTGGGCGACCGCACCTGGACCCCCGTGCCCGCCACCGGGACGTCGAGCTTCGAGCTCGGCGCGGGTGACGCCACCCTCGACCTCGCGCGGCTCGACACCGAGGCCGTGCGCACGACCCCCCAGGTGATCACCGTGGAGATGGGCGTGGGCGACCTCACCATCCTCGTCCCGGAGGGCCTGGACGCCCGGGTCGACGCGAGCGTCGGCCTCGGCAGCATCCGCCACACCGGCAGCAGCGTCGTCGGCGTCAACGAGTCCTCGGGCACCGACCGCACCACCTCGACCGTCCTCGGCGACGAGCCCGTGCAGGTCGTCGTCGACGCCGAGCTCGGCCTCGGCCAGATCACCATCCAGGAGCAGTGATGAGCACCAACGACCCCACCCCCCGCGACGACACCCTCACCGACGACACCCTCACCGACGAGATGACCGTCGAGACCACCCGCGAGCCGGTCGGCGCGCCCTCCGACAGCACGACGGCCCTGCCGGTCACGCCCGCCGCCGCGACGGCGTCCGGCCCGGCGGTGGCGACCGGGCAGGTCGGCACGGCCACCACGAGCGCCAGCCCTGCGACGGCATCCGCCGACGGCCCGTGGCTCGACGGGCCCGCGCCGTTCTCGATCGTCCTGGGCCTGCTCGGGCTCCTCACCGCCGGAGCCGTGCTGCTCACCGAGCTCGCCGACGTGACGTTCCCCTGGGCCGACCTCGGCCCGTGGACCGTCGTCGCCGCCGGCCTCGTCGTCGTGCTCGTCGGCGCGATCGGCCTGCGCTCGAGCCGACGGTCTCAGGGCTGAGGCCACACGTGCTGGTCGTCCACGAGTCCCACGGACTGCAGGGCGGCCTTCACGCTCGCGACGACCTCGACCGAGCCGAGGTCGTCGAGCGGCACCCAGCGCGCGTCGGACGTCGACCCGCCCACGTCGTGAACGACGGGGCGGGTCGGCCGCGGGCAGCGGGCCGTGTGCAGCAGCCGCACCGCGTGGTAGTCCTCGAGCCCGCGTTGCGAGCGCCCCACCCAGTGCTGGGTCATGACGTCGGCGAGCCGCACGGAGTCGACGACCTGCCCCGTCTCCTCGGCCACCTCGCGCACGACGGCGTCCTCGGGCGACTCCCCCGGGTCGATGCCGCCGCCCGGCAGGTTCCAGCGGCCGGCGGCGCCGGTGCGCGGGGCCAGCTGGGTCAGCAGCAGCCGGTCCTGCGCGACGACGACGGCGTAGGCCGCGACGCGCTGGTGCGGCTCGATCCTCCTCCGCTCGGCGTGGGTGAGACCCGGGCCCTCCGGCCCCGGGCCCGGTGCGGCGCCGGACGGCGCCGGCTCCACGGCATACCGCATCGTCAGCCCGCCGAGCACCCCGTCGACGCCGAGCGGGGTGCCCGCCCAGCCGCGTGCCGCCAGCACCTCGACCGGGTCGTCGCCGTGACCGAGCTCGAAGCTCGTGACGACCTCCCCGTGGTGCGACCCGACCACCGTGATCACGCCGGACGCGCCCCTGCCCGGTGGTACTCGCGCAGCGTCGCCGCGACGACCCCGGCCCAGTCCTGGGCCGGCGGGACGGCGAGGTTGTGAGCGCGGATGCGCGCGCGCAGCGCCGGGTCGCCCGCGAGGTGCGCGAGGGCACCCGCCAGGAGCACGTCCGACCCGGCCAGCAGGCCCTCGACCCCGTCGGCGACGAAGTCGTCGACCCCGGTGCCGCGCGGGGCGACCACCGGCAGCCCGGCGGCCCGCGCCTCGAGCGGCGCGATCCCGAACGCCTCGAGCCGGGCCGCCGTGAGGTAGACGTCGGCCGACTGCTGCAGCCGGCGCAGCTCCTCGCGGTCGACGCGACCGGGCAGCTCGACCCAGTCCATACCCCCGGTGCGCAGGGAGCGCAGCATGGGGCGGCGCTGCGGACCCTCGCCCACGATCGTCGCCCGCAGCGGCACCCCGGGGTCGAGGACCGCCCGCGCACCGCGGAGCACCGACAGGGTCGCGAGCGGACGCTTGCGCGCCACGAGGCGCATCGCCGACACGACGTGCACCGGCCGGCGGACGCCGTCGGGTGCCGCGTCGCGGGGGTCGCCGCCGGCATCCGCGCCCTCGCGCCACCACGCGACGTCGACCCCGTTGGGGACCACCTCGACCTGGGCGTCGCCCGCGACCGCGGCGACGCGGGTGGCCGCCATGCGCGAGACGGCGTTGAGCGCGACCCCCCGACGCGACCAGCGCGCCAGGTGGCCCAAAGCGCGGAACACCGACGCCGACCGGTCGATGACGCAGTGGAAGGTGGCCGTCACCGGCAGTCCCGCGTCGAGCGCGACGGGCACGAGGTCGGTCGCGAAGGGGCTCACGACGCCGAGGTGCGCGTGCGCGACGTCGAAGCGGCCGGCATCCAGCCGTCGCCGCACCTCTCGCGGGGCGAAGGGG
>DATITJ010000500.1:0-1646 GCA_035467935.1 Ornithinibacter sp. | reverse complement strand
GCCGCCTCGACGACGCGCAGGCCCTCGGGCACCGGCCCGCCCCCGACGACACCGGGGGGCACGACCGCCCGGGTGAAGCCCAGGCGGGACGCCTCGGCGAGCCGGCGGTGGGCTCCGGTGACCGGGCGGATCTCGCCCGCGAGCCCCACCTCGCCGAACGCGATCGTGCCGTGCGGCAGGGCCCGGTCGGTGATGGCGCCCGCGAGCGCCAGACTGACCGCCAGGTCGGCCGCCGGCTCGGTGAGCCGCACCCCGCCGACCGTGGAGAGGTACGCGTCGCTGCCCCCGATCGGGGCCTCGGCCCGCTTGTCGAGCACGGCGAGGATCATGTTGACGCGGGCGGCGTCCAGCCCGCTCGTGGCGCGGCGGGGGGTGGCCAGCGTCGAGCGGGTGACGAGCGCCTGCACCTCGGTGACGAGGGGACGACGGCCCTCGAGGGTGACGGTGACGCAGGTGCCCGGCACCGCCGTGGTGCGCCCGGACAGGAACAGGCCGCTGGGGTCGGCCAGCCCGACGATGCCGACGTCGGACAGGTCGAAGCAGCCGACCTCGTCGGTGGGGCCGTACCGGTTCTTGACCGCACGCACCAGGCGCAGCCGCGAGTGGCGGTCGCCCTCGAACTGCACGACGACGTCGACGAGGTGCTCGAGCACCCGGGGACCGGCGATCGAGCCGTCCTTGGTGACGTGGCCGACGAGGAGCACCGCGATGCCGCGCGACTTCGCCGCCTGGATGAGCGAGGCGGCCACCTCGCGCACCTGCGTGACGTTGCCCGCGGACCCCTCGACGTCGGCACTGCTGATGGTCTGCACCGAGTCGACGACGACGAGGTCGGGCTCCAGCGCCTCGATCTGGCCCAGCACGGTGGCCAGGTCGGTCTCGCTCGCGAGGTAGAGCGTGCGAGCCATCGCCTCGATGCGCTCGGCCCGCGTGCGCACCTGGGCGGCCGACTCCTCGCCGCTGACGTAGAGCACCCGGCGCTCGCCGTGCTCCCCGGAGCGGGCGGCCCGGGCGGCGACGTCGAGGAGCAGCGTGGACTTGCCGATGCCCGGCTCCCCGGCCACGAGGACGACCGCTCCGGGCACGAGCCCACCGCCGAGGACGCGGTCGAACTCGGGAACGCCGGTGGGGCGGGCCACCGCGCGCCGCACGTCGACCTCGCCGATGGGGAGCGCGGGGCGCGCCACGGCGCTGGCCGCGGTGGTGCGCACCGTGACGGCCCCGACCTCGGAGACGCTGCCCCACGCCTGGCACTCCCCGCACCGGCCCACCCACTTCACGGCCTGCCAGCCGCACTCGGAGCACCGGAACGCGGCGGTGCTGCGGGGGGTGCGACGTGAGGAGGAGACGGCCATGCGGCACACCGTATGCCGCGCCACCGACAGCGTCGCCCGTCGACGGGCCCTCGGCCCACAGCGGCGGGTCACCCCGGGGTCGCGCTGGTGGCGCACGGCCACCGCCCGGCGCGCGCGCCTGGCCGGCGCCGGACGCGCCCTCGCCCCCACGAACACCGCTCGAGGCCCCGGACCGTGGGTCCGGGGCCTCGCGCGGTGCCGCGTCGTGCGCGGCGGGGCGACTCGCGTCAGCCGGCGACGACGTCGAGCTCGACGCTCGCGCGCACCTCGGGGTGGAGGCGGACGAGCGCG
>DATITJ010000499.1:0-5038 GCA_035467935.1 Ornithinibacter sp. | reverse complement strand
CACGCCCCGGCACCCGAGACGCCCTTCTGGCACGTCCGGGCGGCCGTCGGCGGCTCGGTCCTCCAGCCCCCCACGCTGGAGGGGCAGGCGTGGCAGGAGCGGGTGACCGCGGAGCAGCGGCGGGCCCACTGGGCGGCGGGGGACGACGTCCCCCTGGCGGGACTCGTCGGCGCGACCCGCGCCGTCGTCGACCTCTTCGAGGAGCACGGCGAGCCCTACGAGACCGCACGCGCCCGGGCTCGGCTGGCGGAGGTGCTGCTCGCCGCGGGGGACACCAGCACGGCCCGAGGCGTGGTCGCGGCGGCGCGGGAGACGGCCCGGGGCCTCGGCGCCGAGCCGCTGCTCACCGCACTCGACCACCTCGCCCCCCGTCAGGCGCCCCGGGCCTCCGGCTCGACGCTGACCGCCCGGGAGGCCGAGGTCCTCGAGCTCGTGGCCGACGGGCGCTCGAACGGCGAGATCGGGCGGCTGCTGTTCATCAGCACGAAGACGGCGAGCGTCCACGTCTCGAACATCATGGCCAAGCTCGGGGCGACGTCTCGGGGGGAGGCGGTCGCGCTGGCCCGCGCGGACGGCATCCTGCCGCGCTAGCCCCCCGGTCGGCTGCCGGGTCGGACGGGGGAGTCCACCCCGGCGGGCGGCTCGGACCCGTCTCGGCTGCGCAGCGCGAGCACCCCGTGGGTGAGCGCGACGACGAGCAGGGTGGCCCCGAGCATGTGGGCGATGACGAGGGCCTCGGGCAGGTCCGTGAAGTACTGGACGTAGCCGACGAGTCCCTGGGCCAGGCTCACCCCGAGCACGACGAGCCAGGCACGGCCCGGGCCGCGAACGGCATCCGAGGTCGTGAGGCGGGCGGCCAGCCACGTGGCGACGACGAGGCCGAGGAAGAGCATCACGACGTCGGCGTGCACCCACGAGACGGTGCGGGCGTCGAACCCGAAGCGCGCCGGCTCGTCGGCGTCGCCGGAGTGCGGGCCCGAACCCGTGACGACCGTGCCGAGGGCGAGCACGACGAACCCGACGCCCGAGGTCGCCCAGGCCAGGCGCGTCACGAGCGGCGGCACGAGCGGGCGTGCGGGGGATGCGGTCTCGTGCCGCGCGAACCAGAGGTAGGACGACGCGACGACCAGGCCCATCGACACGAGGAAGTGCGCCGCGACCGTGGCCGGGTGCAGCCCGAGGAGCACGGTGAACCCGCCGAGCACGGCCTGGCCGACGACACCGGCGAGCACGACGACCGCCAAGACCTTCATGGCACGGCGGGGGGCCCACCGCCACACCGCGAGGACGGTGGCCAGCGCGAGGAGACCCAGCACCCCGGTGAGCGTGCGGTTGCCGAACTCGATGTACTTGTGGAACCCCTCGGCCTGCTCGACGGTCGGCGTGATCGAGCCGTCGACGCACTCCGGCCACGTCGGGCAGCCCAGGCCGCTGCCCGTGACGCGCACCAGCCCGCCGGTCACGACGATGCCGACCTCGGCGACCAGGTTGGCCAGGAGGATGGGCGACAGCCAGCGGGAGCCGGCGCGCGGGGCCGGGGGGGCCGTGAGGTCGGTCGTGCTCGTGCTCGTCACGGGGACAAGGCTACGGCCCGGCCCCGAGGGTTCGACGAGCCGGCCCGGCCGTCCTCACCCCGACCAGCGGAAGAGCCGCGACGCCAGGGCCCCGGCGACGAGACCCCACGCCAGGAGCACGGCATACGCCCCCCAGGCCCACGCGCCGTCGACGAGCGCGGCTCGCAGGGCGTCGCCGAGGGCGCCGGACGGCAGGAGCGGGGCGACCCGGGCGAGCGGCCCGGGCAGCTCGGCGGTGGGCACGAGCGTGCCGAGCCCGAGCAGGAGCACCCACACGAGGTTGGCGAGAGCGAGCACGGCCTCCGCGCGCAGGGTGCCCGCGAGCAGCAGCGCCAGCGCGACGAACGCCGCGCTGCCGAGGACCAGCGTCAGCACGGCGGGCAGGATGCCGGGGGCCGCGACCCGGGCGCCCAGCGCCAGTCCCAGCGCCCCGAGCACGACGACCTGCACCGTGAGCACCGTGAGCACCGCGATCGCCTTGCCGACGAGGAGGCCGCCGCGGCCGAGCGGCGTCGTGCCCAGGAGGCGCAGCACCCCGGAGCGCCGGTCGAAGCCGACCGAGATGGCCTGTCCGGTGAACGCGGTGGACACCACGGCGAGGGCGAGCGTGCCGGCGAGCGCGAGGTCGGCTCGCGGTCCGGGGCCGAGGTCGGGCACCGAGCCGAGGGTGAGCCCGACGAGGGCCAGGGCGGGGAGCACGAGGGACACGAGCAGCTGCTCGCCGTTGGAGAGCAGGGTGCGGGCCTCGAACCGGGCCTGGGCCAGCACCCGGCGGCGCGGGGGAGCGGCGGCGCTCATCGCGACGACTCCCCCCGTGCCGGTCCCGTCGTCAGGGAGAAGTAGACGTCCTCGAGGGTGCGATCGCCGCGCACCTCGTCGAGCGTGCCCTGGGCGACGACCCGGCCGGCGCCCATGATGACGACGTGGTCGGCGACCCGCTCGGCCTCCTCGAACGAGTGCGACGTCAGCACGACGCACGCCCCGCGGGCGGCCTCCGAGCGCACGAGGTCCCAGACGTCGAGGCGGGCGTGCGGGTCGAGCCCGGCGGTCGGCTCGTCGAGGAAGAGCACATCGGGGCGGGGGAGGAGGGCGGCGGCGAGGGCGACCCGCTGCCTCTGGCCGCCGGACATCCGCCGGACGGTGGTGCGTTCGCAGCCGTCGATGCCCAGCCGGGCGACCAGCCCGTCGACGGGCGCGGGCGCGGCGTACAACGCGGCGAGGTGCCGCAGCAGCGGCACGGGCCGTGCCCCGGTCGGCAGCCCGCCGTCCTGGAGCATGACGCCGACGCGGGCGCGGTGGTCCGGCCCGGCGCCCCACGGGTCGGTGCCGAGCACCCGCACCTCGCCCGAGTCGGGCCGGCGCAACCCTTCGAGGCACTCGACGGTCGTCGTCTTGCCGGCGCCGTTGGGGCCGAGCACGGCGGTGACGGTGCCGGCGTCGGCCGCCCACGTGGCCCCGTCGACGGCCCGCGTCGGGCCGAACGATCGGCGCAGGTCACGCACCAGCACCGCACCAGACATGGTCGGCATCCTAGGCTGGCGCCCATGCCACGCATCGACCGGGAGGCCGTGCCCGCCATCACGGTGGCCGCCGCCCCCGCCGCCCTCGCCCTGCTGCTCGGCCGTCCCCGGACGGCGGCCGTCCTCGGTGTGCTCCCGCTGGCCGTGGCCGCCTTCTTCCGTGACCCCGACCGCACGCCCGACCACCGCACCGTCCCCGTCGACGACGTGCTCTCCCCGGCCGACGGCAAGGTCATGTATGCCGGGCCGGGCCAGGAGGGCGTGGCGCCGGAGGGCGACTGGCAGCAGGTGAGCATCTTCCTGTCGGCGTTCGACGTGCACATCAACCGCACCCCGTACGGCGGCCTCGTCACCGAGGTCGTCGAGCGTCCCGGCGCGTGGCTCGCGGCGTACACGCACGAGAGCGCCCACCTCAACGAGCGCTCCGACATCACCGTCGAGCGCGAGGTCGACGGGCAGGTGCGCCGCGTGCACTTCCGCCAGATCGTCGGCCTCATGGCCCGCCGCGTGGTGACCCGCGTGTCCGCCGGCGACGAGCTCGCCACCGGTCAGCGGGTGGGCCTGATGAAGTTCGGCTCGCGGATGGACGTCTTCGTCCCGCCGGAGTGCGACCTGCTCGTCGCGGCGGGGGAGCGGGTCGTGGCCGGGGAGACCGTCATCGCCCGCTGGGCCCGCGACCCCCGGGTGCAGGCATGACCACACCGGCGCCCACGGCGCCCTCCGCCGAGCCCGGCCGGCGCCGCATCCTGGGCCGCTGGCGGCTCGTCAGCCCGACCGGCGCCCGGGTGGTGTCCCTGCGCCAGCTGCCCAAGCGCGAACGCGCGAGGCTGCTCGCGCCGAGCGCCTTCACGACGCTCAACATGGTGAGCGGGCTGTCGTCGGTGCTCCTGGCGTTCCGCGGGCACTTCACCCTCGCGGCGTCGCTCATCGCGGTGTCGATCGTGCTCGACATCGCCGACGGGTTCGTCGCGCGGCTGGTCGGGGCCACCTCACCGTTCGGCCTCCAGCTCGACTCGCTGGCCGACCTCATCTCCTTCGGGCTGGCGCCGGCGATCCTCGTGCACACGTGGGCCCTCGACGAGTGGCCGGTGCTCGCCTGGCTCGCCGCCTTCTTCTGGCTGGCCTGCGCGGCGTTCCGGCTCGCGCGGTTCAACGTGACGATCGACCCCCTCGCCGACAAGCGCTACTTCGTGGGCCTGCCCTCGCCGGGCGCCGCCGCCGTCGTCATGGCGACGATTCTCGCGCTGGACTCCCCGCACTGGGGCCCGGCCACGGGTCCGTGGCGGGCCTGGTTCCCCCTCGTCGTCAGCGTCGTGCCCGCCCTGCTCATGGTCATGACGGTGCGGTTCCGGTCGTTCCGCACGCTGCTCTCCCCGGGCACCCGGGGGGCCCTCGCCACCACGCTGGCCGTGGGCGTGGCGATCGTGGTCGGGCTCGTCCTGGCACCGGGGCTCACGGCCCTCGTCGTGGCCTACGGCTACGTCCTCACCGCGCCGCTGGGGGTGCTCACGGCCCCCGTCCGCGAGCGCCTCCTGGGCACCGACTCGGTCGCCCCGCCCCGCACGCGGATGCCGTCGGTCTTCCTGCCGCTCGACGAGGACGACGACGTCGACGGGGCGCAGCCCGACGCAGACCAGGGGGGCCCCGACGACCTCGACGCGGACGTCGTCCCGGGCCGCCACGCGGGGCCCGTCGAGGCTTAGGGAACCCTTCGTTGGACGCGGGCGCGGCAATTACCTAACATGGGTGTGTGGTTAATCCCGGCACCGGCACCCTGGAGTCGCGCACGCGCGACCGGGTCCTGCGTGTCGTGAGCCAGGAGGGGCCGGTGAGCATCACCGTCCTCGTCGACCGGCTCGGCCTCACCGAGACGGCCGTGCGCCGCCAGGTCGACGCCCTGCACGCCGAGGGGCTCGTCGAGGGTCGCGAGGCCACCGGGCCCCG
>DATITJ010000498.1:0-1794 GCA_035467935.1 Ornithinibacter sp. | reverse complement strand
GGCCCGTCATGACCACGGCCTGGGCGAAGCCGTCGCGGACGTCGGTGGGCATCCACGTCGACGGGTAGCGCGGGCCCGGCGCCCAGCTGAGGTCGAGCCGCAGCCGCACGGTCGTGCGTCCGCTCGGCGCGAGGGCGTCGGCGACCGGGGTGGCGAGGTCCGCCAGCCCGGCCCGGCCCGCGACCTCGCGGGGGTCGCCCTCGCCGGGGTCCAGCAGCGTGTCACCCCCCGCCACGAGAACGAGGTCGGTGGCACCCTGCAGCGCGACGACGCGCGTGCTCATCGTGGTGGCGAGGTCGAGGCCGTCGGCCACGGCGAGCGCGGCGAGGAGCTTCGCGGTCGAGGCGGGGACGCGGGGGGTGGCGGCGTCGAGGGCGTAGACCTCCCCGCCGGTCACCCCGTCGCGCACGCTGATCCCGGTGGCCCCCTCGAGGGCCGGGTCGTCGGAGGCGGCGGCGACGGCGGCACGGACGCCGGCCTCGGTCGGCAGTGGCGCGTCGGCGCCGGTGTCGGTGAGCACCGGGGCCACCGACGCGGCGGCCGACGGGAGCAGCACCGGGGCAGGTGTGCCCGACACGGTGGGGGTCGGCACGGGCACGGGCCGGTCGAGGGTCAGCACCCCGGGGGCGGCGTCGAGGACGTCGGCCGCGGCATACGCACCGACGGAGAGGAGGACGGTCGCGGAGGCGAGCATGACCCGTCTCACCACGCCTCCCTTCGTGCGTCGGCGTGCGCATGCGCCAGACTGTGCCGAGAGCCTAGGTCACCGCACCAACCAAGGGAGAAGTCCGTCGTGGAGTTCGACGTCACCATCGAGATCCCCAAGGGTCACCGCAACAAGTACGAGGTCGACCACGAGAGCGGCCGCATCCGCCTCGACCGGATGCTGTTCACGGCGATGGCGTACCCGTCGGACTACGGCTACGTCGAGGACTCCCTCGGCGAGGACGGCGACCCGCTCGACGTGCTCGTGCTCCTCGACGAGCCGACGTTCCCGGGCTGCCTCGTGCGCGCCCGCCCGATCGGGATGTTCCACATGCGCGACGAGGCCGGAGGGGACGACAAGATCCTCTGCATCCCCGCGGGCGATCCGCGCAAGAACCACATCCGCGAGATCGAGGACGTCAGCGAGTTCGACCGCCTCGAGATCCAGCACTTCTTCGAGACCTACAAGGACCTCGAGCCGGGCAAGTCCGTCGAGGGCGCCCACTGGGCGGGCCGCGAGGACGCCGAGAACTGCATCCGCGAGGCACTGGAGCGGGCCAAGGAGGCCGGCATCACCACGGCGCGCTGGCGGATGCCGGAGCACGACGCCCTCGGCTGGGACGGCGGGTCCGCGCAGCGCACCGCCGACGAGGTCTCCGCGGCCTCCGAGAAGGCCCGGCGCGAGCTCGCGACCAAGGACCGGCCGCTCAGCGACGACTGAGCCCCCCCGGGCACCAACCGCCCGAGCCAGGAACCCTCACGTTCGCACCAGGACAGTCCTGGTGCCAACGTGAAGGTTCCTGTGTTGAGGGGGGCGGCTACCAGGCCCAGGTGCCCGCCGCACCCTTGAAGGGGCCGACGACGCGAGCGGTGATCCACCCGCCGTAGAAGCCCCCGGCCTGCGGGGTCACCACCTCCCCGTCGACCGTGCAGCGGTCCATCGCGCCCGGCATGACGGCGACGTGCCCCCCGAGCACCTCGAACCCGGCGCTGGGCCGGGGGTAGGTCCACCCGGCCCGCGGCGCCACGGCATCCCCACCGACCACGTCGTAGTAGGCCGCCTCCCCCTTGAACTCGCACCACGACGAA
>DATITJ010000497.1:0-2242 GCA_035467935.1 Ornithinibacter sp. | reverse complement strand
GATGGTCTTCCCCCTGCCGGATGCCGTGACGTTCGCGTCGGGCGCGGCGCTCCCCATGAACTACCTCACCTGCCACTTCGCCCTGCGCGAGCGCGGCCGGCTCGCCGAGGGGGAGACGGTGCTCGTCCACGGGGCGGCCGGTGGCATCGGCACCGCGGCCGCGCAGCTCGCGGCGGCGTGGGGGGCCCGGGTCATCGCCGTGGTGTCGTCGCCGGACAGGGCCGAGGTCGCCCGCGACGCCGGCGCGCACGAGGTGGTGCTCGCCGACGGCTTCCGGGATGCCGTCGCCGACCTCACGAGTCGTCGCGGGGTCGAGCTCGTCGTCGACCCCGTCGGCGGCGACCGCTTCACCGACTCGCTGCGCTCCCTCGCGCCGGGCGGCCGCCACCTCGTCATCGGGTTCGCCGCCGGGTCGATCCCCGAGGTGAAGGTCAACCGGCTCCTGCTCGGCAACCTCTCGGTCGTCGGCGTCGGCTGGGGCGCCTGGTGGACCGGCCGCGGCGGCCCGGGACCGGCATACCTGCGACGCCAGTGGGACGACCTCGTGCCGCTGCTCGAGTCGGGCGCGGTCGACCCGGTCATCGGCGAGGTGCGCGGGCTCGACGAGGTGGTCCAGGCCCTCACGGCCGTGGACGAGCGGCGGGCCACCGGCAAGATCCTCCTGGTCCCCTGACGACCGGACCGCCCGACTCCGGGAGAACCCTCAGGCTCGCTTAGGGAAGGCTTAGGGTGCGCACCGCCTCCGCCCGGCAGAGTGGGTGCAGGCCGCGAACCCGTCGCGGCACCGACCCGGGAGTCATCGTGTTCGACACCATCGGCGGGGTCCCCCTGCACCCGCTCATCGTCCACGCGGTCGTGGTCCTCGTCCCCCTCGCCGCCCTGCTCCTCCTGCTCGCGGCCCTCTCACCGCGCGTCCGCGGCTGGGCCGGCATCCTCACGCCGGTCCTGGCGACGGTGGCGCTCGCCCTGGTGCCGTTCGCGACGCAGAGCGGCGAGGCGCTCGAGGAGCGCGTCGTCGAGACACCGCTCGTCGAGGAGCACGCGGAGCTCGGCGAGAGCCTGCTCTTCTTCGTCCTCGCGCTCACCGTGGCCGCGTGGGCTCTGTGGTTCCTCGACCGACGGGCCCGGGCCGCGGCATCCACGGACGGCCGCGGTGCCGCACCCGCGGCACGATCCGGCCTCCTGCTCGCGGTCATGGCGTTCTCGGTCGTCGCGGTGCTGGCCACGACCGTGCAGGTGGTGCGCATCGGGCACAGCGGCGCGACGGCCACCTGGCAGGAGACCGGCCAGCAGGCCGTGCCCGCCGGTGACGGGGACGACGACTGAGACCCGGGGTCGCAGCGGAGTCTCCACCGCCGTGGCCGTTGTCCTGTCTCGCGGCCCGCACGCGGCCGCGGCCCCATAGGCTCGGGCCATGGACTTCCGCAACGTCTACGCCCAGGGGTTCGCCCGGGTCGCGTCGTGCACCCTGCCCGTGGCGCTGGCCGACCCTGCGACCAACGCGGAGCGTATCCTCGCGGAGGTCCGGGCCTGCCACGACCAGGGCGTCGCCGTCGCGCTGTTCCCCGAGCTGTCCCTGTCGGGGTACGCCATCGACGACCTCCTCCTGCAGGACGTCCTCCTCGACGCGGTCGACCTCGCGGTCGTCACCATCGCCGAGGCCACCGCCAAGATGCTGCCCGTCGTCGTCGTCGGCGCCCCGCTGCGCCACGGCAACCGCCTCTACAACTGCGCCGTCGTCATCCAGCGCGGCGAGGTCCTGGGCGTCGCCCCCAAGTCCTTCCTGCCCAACTACCGTGAGTTCTACGAGAAGCGCCACTTCGCCTCCGGCGCGGGTCACCAGGGCGAGTTCATCGTGCGGCCGGGCTGGCCGGGCGCCGACGCCGACGGTGAGATCCCCTTCGGCCCCGACCTGGTCTTCACCCCCGAGGACGTCCCGGGCCTCGGCGTGCACGTCGAGATCTGCGAGGACATGTGGGTGCCCGTGCCCCCGAGCCACGAGGCGGCGCTGGCCGGCGCGACCATCCTGCTCAACCTCTCGGCCTCCCCCATCACCGTCGGCCGCGCCGAGGACCGCCACCTGCTCGCCCGCTCGGCGAGCTCCCGGTGCAACGCGGCATACCTGTATGCCGCCGCGAGCGCGGGTGAGTCGTCGACGGACCTGTCGTGGGACGGCATGACGATGGTCTACGAGATGGGCGACCTGCTCGGTGAGTCCGAGCGCTTCCCCGACGGGCCGCGG
>DATITJ010000496.1:0-4410 GCA_035467935.1 Ornithinibacter sp. | reverse complement strand
CACCCGGCGCCGAACCCCGCCACCATGAGGACGGTGCGGATCGACCACCCGCCGGCCAGGCCCAGCACCAGGCCGATGACGACCATCGTCAGACCGCTCATGTCCCGCTCCCTCGTCAGTGGACGGCCCCGCGGCGCGTCGCTTGACCCATTCTGGCGCGTGCGGGCGCCCTCCCGACCTCGTTCCGGTCCCGATGGGGCGGTGCGGCCCGAGGCCGGTCGCGGCGGCCGACTCTGGTTGGGTGGGGGGTATGCCGTCCCTCACCCGCGCCGAGGCCACCGCCCGCGCCGCCCTGCTCACCGTCGACGCCATGGAGGTCGACCTCGACCTGGACCGCGGCGACGACGTCTTCGGGTCCCGCACGACGATCCGTTTCACCTGCCACGAGCGGGGTGGCGAGACCTTCGTCGAGGTGCGTCCGCGAGAGCTGATCGCCCTGTCGCTCAACGGGACCCGTCTCGACCCGGCATCCCTCGTCGACGGCCGGGTCGCCCTCGCCGGACTCGCGGTCGACAACGTCCTCGAGGTCGACGCGACGATGGCCTTCAGCCAGGACGGGCAGGGCCTGCACCGCAGCACCGACCCTGCCGACGGCGAGGACTACGTCTACGGCCACCTCTTCCTCGACGCCGCCCCCACGGTGTTCGCGTGCTTCGACCAGCCCGACCTCAAGGCGCCCTACACGGTCGTCGTCACCGCGCCGGAGGGTTGGACCGTGCTGGGCAACGGCGGCGCCACGGTCGTCGCCCCCGGCCGCACCGAGCTCGCCACGACCCCGCCGCTCGCGACGTACTTCGTCACGGTGTGCGCCGGCCCCTGGGCGTCGGTGACGGCGGAGCACGACGGCATCCCGCTCGGGGTGCACGCGCGGCGTTCGCTCGAGCCGCACCTGCGGGCGCAGGCCGAGCACATGCTGGAGACGACCCGTGCGTGCTTCGACGAGTACCACCGGCTCTTCGGCATCCGCTACCCGTTCGGCGAGTACCACCAGGTCTTCGTGCCGGAGTTCAACGCCGGCGCCATGGAGAACCCCGGCTGCGTCACCTTCCGCGACACGATGGTCCACCGAGGTGCCGCCACCCCCGACCAGGTGCTCCAGCGCAGCAACACGATCGCCCACGAGATGGCGCACATGTGGTTCGGCGACCTCGTGACGATGCGCTGGTGGGACGACCTCTGGCTCAACGAGTCGTTCGCCGAGTACATGGCCTACCGGGTCACCTCCGCGGTCACCGAGTTCACCGACGCGTGGGTCGAGTTCGGGGTCGCGCGCAAGATGTGGGGGTATGCCGCGGAGCGGGCTCCCAGCACCCACCCGGTCGCGGGGTCGCCGGCTCCCGACACCCGCACAGCCCTCGGCAACTTCGACGGGATCTCCTACGCCAAGGGCGCGTCCGTCCTGCGCCAGCTCATCGCCCACCTCGGTGAGGACGCCTTCCTCGCCGGGGTCACGGCCCACCTGTCCGCCCACGCCTTCGGCAACGGCGAGCTGTCGGAGTTCGTCGCGGCCATGGAGCGGGCCAGCGGCCGGTCGCTCGGGGCGTGGAGCGCCGCGTGGCTGGAGACCGCGGGTGCCGACCGCCTCGCGGTCGAGGACGGCGTGCTCACGCGCACGACCCGGGCGGTCCACCCGGCCGACCGCCCCCACACCCTCGACGTCGCGGCATTCGCCGGGGGTGCCCGGGTCGCCCGGGTCGACGTCGTCGTCGCGGGGGAGCGCACCCCGGTCGCGGGTCTTCACGACCTGCCCGCGGGCGCGCTCGTCGTGCCCAACGCCGGTGACCTCACGTGGGCGGAGGTCTCGCTCGACGACACGACCGTGGCGGGGCTGAGGACCGGGCTCGCCGAGGTGCCGGATGCCGGCGCGCGGGCGGTCGTGTGGGTGGCGCTGCTCGGTGCCGTCCACCGGGGCGAGGTCGACCCTCGGGTGGCCGTCGACGTGTTCGAGGCGGCCTGGGCGGTCGAGGCCGACTCCTCGGTGCTGACCCGGGTGGCCCTGCACACGACGAACGAGCTCGTCCCGGTCTTCCTCCCGCCGGCCGAGCAGGAGGCGGCCCTGGCCCGGGTCGCCGCAGCGGCCGAGCGTCGGCTCGCGTCGGCCGCCGACGTGGTGGGGCCCGCCGGTGCCGGGCTCACGGTCACCGCGGCCCGCGTGTGGGCCCGCGCCTCCGTCGACGTCGACGGCCTGCAGCGCTGGGCGGCCGGCGACGGCATCCCGCCCGTGCTCGCCGGCGACGACGACTTCCGCTGGGTCGTGCTGCGACGCCTCGCCGCGCTGGGCCGGCTGTCCGAGGCGGAGATCGAGGAGGCCGAGGCCGCCGACCGGTCCCTGGCCGGGTCGCTCGCCGCCCTCGGCGTGCGTGCGGTGCGCCCCAGCGGCGAAGCCAAGGAGTGGGCGTGGACGAGGCTGCGCGACGACGAGGGCCTGTCGAACTACGGGGCGCTCGCCATCGCCGGCGGGTTCTGGTCGGCACCCGACCTCGACCTCGTGCGGCCCTGGGTCGACCGGGTGGGCGACCTCCTCGTGGGGCTGTCCCGACGGATGTCCGACGACGCGCTGTCCCGGGTCGTCACCGCGCTCCACCCGACGCCCGTCGTCGAGGTGGCCACGGCGGTGGCCACCTCGGCCGTGCTGGCACGTGGCGACCTCACCGCAGGGGTGCGGCGGGCGTTCGCCGACGCCGACCACGTGCTGCACGAGGCGCTCTGGAGCCGACGCCGCTTCGGCTGACCCCTCGCTTTTCGCCGTTCCCCGGCGCAATACTGCAGGTGGCCGCCGTGACTCGCACGACGCCGTCCCGGAATCGAGGGTCTCGATGAGGCTTCGCATTGGTGCACGACTCGGACTTGCGGTGACCCTGGCGGTCGCACTTCCCCTCGCCGGCTCCACCGCCGCCGGGGCGCAGGGGAAGCGCGAGCTCACCGTCATGTCGCAGAACCTCTACCTCGGGTCGAGCCTCAACCCGGCCTTGGCGGCCACGACCGGTGAGCAGTTCGTGGCCGCGGTCGCCGAGATCTACGGGACCATGGTCTTCACCGACTTCCCGACCCGGGCCGGCGCGATCGCGGACACGATCGCGGCCGAGCAGCCGGACCTCATCGGGCTGCAGGAGGTCTCGAACTGGCTCGCCGTGGGCTATGCGCCGGGTGCCGCGCCGCCGAGCTACGACTTCCTGGAGATCCTCCAGGACGAGCTGACCGCGCGGGGCCTGGACTACGAGGTGGCCGCGGTCTCCGACAACGCGGACATCGGCCCGGCACCGCTGTTCGCTCCCTCGTTCGGCTGCGGGCTGCCGGGTCCCACACCCGCGTGCGTCGTGACGCTGCAGGACCGGGACGTCATCCTCGTCAACGCCGACACCCCCGGACTGGACTGGTCGAACCCTCGGGACGGCAGCTTCACGGCCCAGCAGACCTTCCAGCCCCCGGTGGGCGGGCCCATCTCGTTCGACCGCGGGTGGGCCTCGGTCGACGGCGTCTACAAGGGTAAGAAGTTCCGGTTCGTGAACACCCACCTCGAGGTCGAGGACTCGCCGCTGGTGCAGCAGGCGCAGGCCCGTGAGTTCCTCGCCGGCCCGGCCCGCGGCCCCGCGGTCATCGCCACCGGCGACTTCAACTCCGCGGCCGACGGCAGCACGACGACGTCCTACGCCCAGCTGACGAAGGCGTGGTTCAGGGACGCGTGGTCCGTCAACCCCGGTGAGCCCGGGCTCACGTGCTGCCAGAACTCCACCCTCACCAACCCGGCGTCGGCACTGCGTAGCCGGATCGACCTCGTGCTCACGCACGGCGCCGTTCGTCCGCTGACCGCCTCGGTGGTCGGGGACACGCTGATCGGCGCGACGCCGCCACTGTGGCCCTCCGACCACGCGGGGGTCGTCGCGACCGTCCGGCTCCACTGAGCGGTGTGAGTCGGACGATGCTCTCCTGGGACGTGGTGCCGGTCGAGACACCCGATGACGTGAACGTCGTGATCGGGCAGGCCCACTTCATCAAGACGGTCGACGACCTGCACGAGGCGTTGGTGGGCGTGAGTCCCTCGCTGCGCTTCGGGGTGGCCTTCTGCGAGGCGTCCGGACCCCGGCTGGTCCGGCGCTCCGGCAACGACCCCGAGCTCGTCGACCTCGCGGTGCGCAACGCGTCCGCCATCGCCGCCGGTCATTCCTTCGTGGTCATGCTCAGGGACGGGTTCCCGCTCAACGTCCTCAACCCCGTCAAGGCGGTGCCCGAGGTCTGCACGGTCTTCTGCGCGACGGCAAACTCGGTCGAGGTCCTCGTCGCGGTGACCCCCCGTGGACGCGGGATCGCCGGGGTGGTGGACGGCGAGCCGCCGCTCGGTGTCGAGACCGACGCCGACGTCGCAGACCGGCGTGAGCTGCTCCGCGCCATCGGCTACAAGCTGTGAGGCCG
>DATITJ010000495.1:0-4824 GCA_035467935.1 Ornithinibacter sp. | reverse complement strand
GCCGATGAGCTTGCTGACGTCGTCGGGCTCGACGGCCGGGAAGCAGGCCACCCGCAGCTGGTTGCGACCCAGCTTGCGGTAGGGCTCGACGTCGACGACACCGTTGGCGCGCAACGTCTTCGCGATCGCGGAGGCGTCGATGGCGTCGTCGAAGTCGATGGTCGCGACGACCTGCGAGCGGTTTGCCGGGTCGGTGACGTAGGGGGTCGCGTAGTCGCTGGCCTCGGCCCAGTCGTAGAGCCGGCCCGAGGAGTCCTCGGTGCGCGCGGTGGCCCAGTCGAGGCCGCCCTGGGCGTTGAGCCACTCGACCTGGTTCGCGAGCATCGCCAAGGTCGCCACGGCCGGGGTGTTGTAGGTCTGGTCGAGGCGGCTGTTGCTGATCGCCGTCGGGAGGCTGAAGAAGTCGGGGACCCAGCGGCCGGATGCCGTGATCTCGTCGACGCGCGCGAGGGCGGCGGGGGAGAACAGCGCGAGCCACAGGCCGCCGTCGGACGCGAAGGACTTCTGGGGGGCGAAGTAGTAGACGTCGGACTGGCTCACGTCGACCGGCAGGCCGCCGGCGCCGGACGTGGCGTCGATGAGGACGAGGGAGTCGGCATCCGCACCCGCCACCCGCTGCACGGGGGCCATGACACCGGTGCTCGTCTCGTTGTGCGCCCAGGCGTAGACGTCGACCCCGGCCTCGGCCCGCGGGTCGGGTCGGCTGCCGGGCTCGCTCGAGATGACGGTGGGCTCGCCCAGGAACGGCGCGTTCTTCGTGACCGTGGCGAACTTGCTCGAGAACTCGCCGAAGGTCAGGTGCTGAGCGCGGTCACGGACCAGGCCGAATGCCGCGATGTCCCAGAACGCCGTCGCGCCACCGTTGCCCAGCACGACCTCGTACCCCTCGGGGAGGTCGAAATAGGTGGACAGGCCCGAGCGGACCGCCTTGACGAGGTTCTTGACCGGGGCCTGGCGGTGCGAGGTGCCGAGCACCGTGCGACCGATCGCCGTGAGGGCCTCGACCTGCGCGGGGCGGACCTTCGAGGGACCGGACCCGAAGCGACCGTCGGCGGGCAGGAGATCGGCGGGGATGGTGATCTGGGCGGGGTCGCTCACGAGGGTCTCCGGTGTCGGCGTGGGTGTGTCGTGGTGGCGGTCGTCCTCCCCGCACGGGGGCGGACGAGGACCGCGGGCCGACGTCGTCGGCGACCCGTGACCGGCATCCATCCTCACCGATCGTGACCGGATGCCGGACGTGAGGTCCACCACGTGGATCCCTCCCCCTCGGGCGCGGCGGCTCAGAGCACGACGCCGCCGAGGGAGCGGTGCTGGTGGCTGGTGGGGCCCCCGTGGGTGATCCACAGGGCACCGTCGCCGCCGCGACCCGCCATGAGGAAGGTGCCGTCGGCGCGTGAGACGAGGTCGCCGGCGGAGGTCCACACCGCGGTCGTCGCGACGACCAGCGACCCGCGCTGCACGACCGCCCGGCCGTCTGACGCAGAGCCGACCGCGAGCCGCGCCTGCCCGGGCCAGGTGTCGCCGATGGCGCGGTCGGACCATCCCGAGAGCCCGTCACCCGTGCCGCGCCACGAGGCCAGGGCAGCGGTCGGTGTGAACTCGCGCTGGTAGGTGACGCCGTTGGTGCCGCGTCCGCTCACGACGACCACGCCGCGCGCCGGGTCGGCCGAGGCCGACAGCCCGGAGGTGAAGAGGCCACCGATCGGCACCCAGCCGCTCCACCGCCGGCGGTCCCAGTGCTGGCGGTAGGCGACCCCGTTCGGCGCGACGGCGAAGACGTCGAGCGTGCCGTCCCCGAGCGAGACCGCGTGCTGCGCGACGACCCGGCCGCCGAGGTCGGTCGACCCGAGCCTGGTGCCGCCCCGGAACCACGACTGCACGACGGCTCCCGAGGGGCTGCGCGTGACGAGGTCGAGGCGCCCCGCGGACGACGACGCGGCCGACGGTGCGTTGGTGGACGTGACGCCCGCCGAGGTGTAGCCCGCCCAGGACGCGCCGTCGTCGACACTCCGTCGCAGGTAGACCCGGTCACCGGTGCTGCGGACGAAGGCCGTGACCTCGGTGCCGGTGCGAGCGAGGGTGACGCCCGAGGGCTGGACGAGCGACCCGGCCGTGCGCACGGGAAGGGTCGCCGTGGGCGCGATCCGGACGATGCGGTCGTTGCTGCCGTTCGACGTCGTGAGCCACAGCGCTCCGTCGGGGCCCTGCTGCGCGGTGCGGATCCGGCCCAGGCCCTCCGCCTGCGGCAGCGCCGTGCGCTCGACGACCCGGCTCGGGCCGGGGGTCGGGTGCATCCGCATCAGCGCCACGCCCTCGTCCTTGAGGAGCGCGACGGCGAGGGCGCCGCGCCACGCGCCCCACCGGGGGTCGGTGAGGAAGGTGGCGCCGCTCGTCGCGATCGTCGGGGAGCCGGAGCTCCACATCGCCGTCCGCGCGGAGGGGAACTTCACCAGGTCGGTCATCGGCCGCGACTCGTCGTACCCGGGCACCGGGTCCCAGCCGTAGTTGGCCCCGCGCACGACGAGGTTGACCTCGTCGTCGCGGCTCGTGCCGTGCTCGACCGACCACAGCTCGCTGGTCCCCGGGCGCAGAGCCAGGCCCTGGATGTTGCGGTGCCCGGAGGTCAGGACGAACCGCGCGGCGCCACCACGGGCGACGTACGGGTTGTCGGGGGGCACCGACCCGTCGGCCCCCACCCGGAGCACCTTGCCGCCGAGCGAGGAGAGGTCCTGTGGGTGGGTGCCGACCGCGGCGTCGCCGGTGCCCACGTGGAGGAACCCGTCGGCCCCGAAGCGCAGCCGACAGCCCGAGTGCCTCCCACTCGTCAGGGGGATGCCGGTCACGACGGGGGCGCCGTCGGAGGTGGCCGTGGTGTCGCTCGTCAGCCGCCAGCGCAGCACCCGCACGTCGAGGGGGTTCCCGGCCGAGTCGCGGACGGCCTGGCAGGTGTAGAACCGGCCGTTCGTCGCGGCACCCGGGTCGGCGACCATGCCGAGCAGTCCACCCTCGCCGACCGCGTGGATCGACGGGAACCCGGTGATGTCGACGCGCCGGGGAGGGTTGCTGCCGCGCTTGCTCCAGACCTGGCCGGCACGCAGGTCGTAGAGCAGGAGGTCGCCGACCCAGGTGATGTCCCACGGGTGGCTCAGCCCGCTGACCACCGTGGTGACCTGCACCGACGGGGCGGCCTGTGCGGGTGGGGCCGGCGCCACGGCGACCGCCAGCGCGAGCGCGGTCCCGACGACGGCCGACGACGACACCAGGCGAGAGCGTGACACGGGACCTCCGAGGGCGCGACGTCGTCCGGCGCGGCGGCCGGGTGCGGGCGAGCCTACGTCGCTCGGTCGGGGACGGCGAGCGCTGGCGACCACGGCCCGCCGGGGCCGGACCGCGCCATGGTGCCCCGGGATGGGTCAGCGATCGGGGTCGAACCCGGCGACGTCCTCGACGGGGCGAGGGCCCGGGCCGACGTAGCGCGCGCTGGGTCGGATGAGGCGGCCGGTGCCCTTCTGCTCGAGCACGTGCGCCGACCAGCCGGCGGTGCGGGCGCACACGAACAGCGGCGTCATCATGTGGCCCGGCACGTCGGCGAAGTCGAGCAGCACGGCCGCCCAGTAGTCGACGTTGGTCTCCATGCGGCGCTCGGGGTGGCGCTCGGCCAGCTCGGCGATGGCGGCCTTCTCGAGCTCGAGGGCGACCTCGTAGCGCGGGGCGCCGAGGCGCTGGCACGTGTCGCGCAGCACCGCGGCGCGCGGGTCGTAGGCACGGTAGACGCGGTGCCCGAAGCCCATGAGGCGCTCCTTGCGGTCGAGCGTCTCGCGCACGTAGCGGCGGGCGTCGCCCATCTTCTCGACACCCTCGATCATGTGCTGGGCCCGGCTCGGGGCGCCACCGTGGAGCGGGCCCGAGAGGGCACCGATCGCGCCGGACAGGCACGCCGCGACGTCGGCGCCGGTCGAGGCGATGACCCGCGCGGTGAACGTCGAGGCGTTCATGCCGTGCTCGGCCGCGGAGATGAAGTAGGAGTCGATCGCCTCGACGTGCGCGGGGTCGGGCTCGCCGCGCCAGCGGATCATGAACCGCTCGGCGATCGTGCGGCCCTGGTCGACCTCGCTCTGGGGGACCATCGGCCTCCCCTGACCGTGCGCCGACTGGCCGATGAACGACATGGCCATGACCGAGGCTCGGGCCAGCTGCTCGCGCGCGGTGTCGTCGTCGATGTCGAGGAGCGGCTTGAAGCCCCAGACGGGGGCGAGCTGCGCCAGGGCCGACTGCACGTCGACGCGGATGTCGCCGGTGTGCACGGGCAGCGGGAAGGGCTCGGCGGGCGGCAGGCCCGGGTCGAACCCGTTGTCGACGAGCAGGCCCCAGACCTGGCCGAAGGACACCCGGCCGACGAGCTCCTTGATGTCGACGCCGCGGTAGCGCAGCGCGCCGCCCTCCTTGTCGGGCTCGGCGATCTCCGACTCGAACGCGACGACGCCCTCGAGCCCGGGGCGGAAGTCGGGGTCGTGCGCGGCGCTTTCCGTTCCTGCGGAGGTTGCGGGTGCTGCGGGTGCTGCGGTGGTCATGGGGTCCCCAATCGTCGCTCGGCGCCTTTGTCGGGCGGCCCCATTGTGCACGCCACCGTCACGCGTTCCCAGAGCTCGTCCCGTTGCTGGACGCCCCGCCCGCGCCGCGGCGGTCGCGGACCGCCATCGTCGAGCCGCCCACGTCGCGCATGTCGAACAGCTCGGTGGCCTCCAGGAGCTTGCTCAGCTTGGCGTAGCCGTAGTTGCGGGGGTCGAACGAGGACTGGTTGCCGATGTGGTTGCCGACGGTGCC
>DATITJ010000494.1:0-2946 GCA_035467935.1 Ornithinibacter sp. | reverse complement strand
ACGAGGGCGACCTCGCCGCGCAGCACGGGCAGGTCGAGGTCGACGAGCGGCACCCCGCCCCCGGTGACCAGGCCCGTGCGGGGGCCGTCGATGCCGGCCATGAGGCGGCCGAGGGTCGACTTCCCGGCCCCGGAGGGCCCGACGATCGCCAGCCGTTCGCCCGGGACGAGCCCGAGCGACACCCCGTGCAGCACGTCGCGCCCCTCGCGGTAGGCGTAGCGGACGTCCTCGACGTCGACGTCCTTGCCGTCGGGGACCGCGCCGGTCGCGACGCGGTCGGGCGGCACCTCCGAGACCCCGAGGATGCGGGCGAGTGACGTGGCGGCGAACTGGATCTCGTCGAGCCACGAGATGAGCTCGCCGAGCGGGTCGAGCAGCTGCTGGACGTAGAGGGTGACGGCCGTGGCCGCGGCGATCGAGATGTGGCCGTTCCACGCGAGGTAGCCGCCCCAGAGCACCGACGTCGCGATCGGCAGGAAGAAGCCGATCTCGAGCCACGGGAACCACCGCAGCCGCAGGCCCAGGGTGTAGCGCTCGGCGTCGCCGCTCTCGCGCAGCGCCTCCTCGAAGCGCCGGCCCCGGGCCTCCTGCAGGCCCAGCGCGTCCATCGTCCGGGCGCCCTCGACGGTCTCCGACGCGACGCCGTTGAGCCGGGCGTACGACGCGTGCTCCCAGAGGTAGCCGTCGCCGGCCCGCTTGAGGTACCACCGCGAGGTCGGCACGTGCACGATCGCCGCGGTGAGCAGGGCGAGCGCGGCGAGCGGCGAGGTGAGGACCGCGGCGACCGTCGTGGCGGCCACGGTGGTCACCGCGACGACGATCGCCGGGATGCCGAAGCGGATGATGTGCGCGAGCGAGTCGACGTCGTTGGTCGTGCGGGCGACGAGGTCGCCGGTGCCGGCCCGCTCGACGGTGGACAGGGGCAGGCGCACCGACGAGGTGATGAAGTCCTCGCGCAGGCGCGCGAAGATGCGCTCGGACAGCACGAACGACATCTTGCGCGCGACCCAGGTGAGCGCGGTCTGGGCCAGGATCGCGCCCAGGAGCACGCCGATGAGCACGTCGATGCGCCTCAGGCTGCGGCCGCCCGTCGTGACCTCCTCGACGATCTGCCCGACGACCCAGGGGCCGACGAGGGCGATCAGCGCCGCGAGGCCGTGCCAGAGCAGCACCGTCACCAGCGGTCGCCGGTGGTCGCGGATGAGCACCTTCGCGTGGGCGCGCACGGTGTCGCGCGTCGCGATCGGCAGGGTGCGCGCGGCGTGGTCGGTGCGCCCGAGGAGCGGCGACATCACTCCTCACCCCGCAGCACGACGTCGCGGTATGCCGGGTGCGACCTCAGCAGGTCGTGGTGGCGACCCGAGGCGGTCACCACGCCACCCTCGACGAGGAGCACGGTGTCGGCACGGTCGAGCAGGAGGGGGCTCGCGGTGACGAGGACGGTCGTGCGGCCGCGGCGGTGCTCGACGAGGCGCTCGGCGATGCGGGCCTCGGTGTGCGCGTCGACGGCGCTCGTGGGCTCGATGAGCACGAGGACCTCGGGGTCGCGCAGGATCGCCCGGGCCAGCGAGACCCGCTGGCGCTGGCCGCCGGACAGCGCGCGGCCGCGCTCCTCGAGCTCACCGTCGAGGCCGTGCTCGAGGGCCTCGAGCACGTCGGAGGCGCTCGCCACGTGGATCGCGGCGAGGCGCTGCTCGTCGCTCGAGCCGCCGAGGGCCTCGCGCACGGGGCCGCTGAACAGGTGCGGCTCGGCCTCGGAGACGACGACGTGCTCGCGCACGGCCGTGACGGGCACGTCGTCGAGGGCGGTGTCGCCCCAGCGCACGCCGTGCCGGCCGGGGGTGGTGCGGCCCAGGCGGTGCGCGATCGCCGAGGTCTCCTCCGGGCGGGCGCTCACCAGCGCGGTGACGACACCCGGCTCGACGACGACGCCCGACTGCGGGTCGACCAGCGGTGTCCACACCTCGACCGACAGGTCACTCGGGGGACGGGCGGTGTCGTGGTCGGGTTCGACAGCGAGCACGCGCGTGACCCGCCGCGCGGCGACCCGCGCGCGGATGAGCTTGTCGACGAACTCGGTGGCCGTGCGCAGCGGCATCGTGAGGAAGGCGGTGTAGCCGTAGAACGCGACGAGCTGGCCCGGCGTGATCTCGCCCGCGACGGCGAGGTGGGCTCCGATCCCGGTCACGACGACGACGAAGATCCCCGGGAGCAGCACCTGAGCCGCGTCCAGCGTCGCCTGCACGGGGGACAACCGCACGCCGGCGAGGCGGACCCGGTCGGACTGCACGGCATACCGGGTGAGGAAGGCGTCCTCACCGCCGATGCCGCGCAGCACCCGCAGGCCGGCGACGGTGTCGGCGCCGAGCGAGGTGAGCACGCCGGTCTCGTGCCGCTGCTCCTGCTGGCGGCTCTGGAGCGGGCGCATGACGAGCAGGAGCGAGGCGAGCAGGAGCGGGCCGCCGACGAGCATGATGACGCCCAGCAGCACCGAGCCGTTGAGCAGGATGACCGACACGACGACGAAGCTGACGATCGCCCCCGCGAGCCGTGCGGTGACGTCGAAGACGTTGCCCATCCGCCAGAAGTCGCTCGCGAAGCTCGTGACGACCTCACCGGCCGGCATCGCGCGCGTGAGCGCCGGCCCGGCGCGGCGCACCGCCCGCTCGGTGACGACGGCGGTGCGGAACGAGGAGACGAGCCAGTTGCGCACGGCGAACCAGTGCCGGCCGTTGGTCGTGACGGCGCTGACCAGACCCAGCCCCAGGATGACCGCCGACCAGAGCACGAGCGCCCCCGCGTCGTGGGCGACGAGCCCGTCGTCGATGGCCTTGCCGATCGCGGCCGGCACGAGGGCGATCGACAGCATCCACGGGACCCCGAAGAGCACCCCGCCGAGGATGGTGCGCCACTGCCGCCGAGCCAGCCACAGCAGCAGGCGGTCGG
>DATITJ010000493.1:0-7141 GCA_035467935.1 Ornithinibacter sp. | reverse complement strand
AAGCCGAGGAGGTCCTGGTAGAAGCGGATCGTCTGCTCGACGTCGCTGCTGACCAGGGCCGTGTGGTGCAGGCCGCGGGCCGTCGACGCGGGGCGCTCGCCGGCCGGCCGCAGGTGCACCTCGCGGAGGCGGGCGCGCTCGGCCTCGAGTGCGGCGGGGTCGTTGTCAGGGGTGCTCACGGGTTCGGTCCTCCTCGGGGCGTGCCACACGACTGTCGCAGGATCGCACGCCCAGGGGAAGCATCGACCACCGGATCCGCGGCCGGGTGGCGAAGGCGTCCTCCTCGGCTCGCACCGCAGCCGCGCGTCGGCCGGGACCAGGACGGCGTGTGACCGATGAGACCGTGCCAGCGCTGACGGTCTGGAGGATCATGAGGGTATGGCCGAGAACGTGGTCAGCAGCGAGGTCCCCTCCACCGGGTCCGACGGTGCCGACAGGCACCACGGCACGGCAGGCGCCGTGATCGCCGCCCTCGACGGGTCGATGGCCGACGAGCCCGTCGTCGACTGGGCGGCCGACGAGGCGGCCTGGCTCGGCGCGCCGCTCCGGCTCGTGTCGGCGGTCGACCCCGGGCTGCAGCTGACGCCCTACGAGGCGCTCGCGACCGGCTCCCCGAGCCTGGCCGACCACCTCGAGCAGGGCGCGCACCACGTTCTCGACCGCGCCGTCGCCCGGGTGCGCAGCCGCCACCCGGACCTCGACGTCGCGACGGCCGTGCCGTGGGGCCCGCCGGCCGCCGCGGTCGTGCGCTTCTCCGAGGGCGCGCAGCGGGTCGTCGTCGGGTCTCCCTCACGGGGTCGCCTCGAGCGGATCCTCATCGGGTCGGTCGCGCTGCCCGTCGTCGCGCACGCGCACTGCCCGGTCGTCGTCGTGCCCGTGAGCACGGAGGTCGTGCCGCCGCGCCGCATCGTCGTCGGCGTGGACGCCAGCGAGGGCAGCAGCCGCGCCCTCGAGGTGGCGTTCGCGACGGCCGAGGCCAACGACTCCGACGTCACCGTGGTGCTCGGGTGGAACCTCGAGGTGCACGAGGGGGTGGTCGTCACCGAGCCCGGCAGTCCTCGCTGGGTGGCGGTGGAGGAGCGGCACCGGGCCCGGGTGCACCGGGTCCTGGACCCGGTCGCGGCCCGCCACCCCGACGTGCGCGTCGAGGTGCACGTGCGGCACGGCGCGCCCGCGCGCGTCGTGATCGAGGAGGCCGCCGAGCGGGAGGCCGACCTGGTGGTCGTCGGGAGCAGGGGCCTGGGCGGCTTCAGGGGTCTCCTGCTCGGCTCGGTGAGCCGGCAGGTGGTGCAGCGTGCGGGGCGGGTGGTCGTCATCGCCCGCTGACCCATCCCCTGCCACGAGGAACACCCTCAGGACCCGGCGATGCCGGACGCGCGTGACCTGCGTCGCGGCCGGCACCGCCGGGTCCGGAGGGTGCAGGTCAGCCGCCGAAGGGCCAGCCCTCGACCATGCCCGGCTCGCGGCCCGGCTCGACGTAGTGCTCGTGCGCGAAGAAGACCGCGAACACCTCCGGGGGCATGGCCAGCATCATGCCGACGTCGGTGGTCTGGCTGACGTGGGCCTGCAGCGCGGCGCGGCGCCGTTCGAGCCAGGGGCTGACGTCGACGCGCCAGTGGATCGCGGACTCCGGCTCGCCGAGGGGGTTGCCGTCGTCCATGGGCTGGTCGGGGTCGAACGCCTCCTCGTCGGAGGCCCCGGCCGCCCTGACGGCCTCGGAGAACCGCCGCATGGCGTCGCGGTTCATCGTCGACTCCAGCACCCGGGGCCGGCGGGAGGCGAGCTCGGCGCCGCGGTGGAGCACGCGGTGCACCTGGACGTGGTCGGGGTGGCCGTAGCCACCGTGCCAGTCGTAGCCGACGGCGATGTCGGCGTCCTCGTCGTCGAGCACCGCGGCGAACCGGGCGGCCGCCTCGTCGAGGGGCGTGGCGGTGAACGCTCCCTCGTGCGCGTTCTGCTCCCAGCCGGTCATCCCCGAGTCGCGGTAGCCCAGCCACACGACCCGGTGCAGTCCGATCGCGGCGCCCGACGCCTCCGCCTCGATCCGCCGACGGTCGACGACCGTCTCGCCGGGCGCGAGGTCGGCAGGGGCCTCGCCGTGGTCGCCGTGGGTGGCGAACACCACGACGACCCGGTGGCCCTCGTCGACGGCCCTGGCCATCGAGCCGGACGTCTGGGAGGCCTCGTCGTCGGGGTGGGCATGGAGGAACACGATGGTCGACACGTGCCCATCATGCCCAGCGGCACCGTCAGGGCCACCACCCGTGGGTCGCCCTCCGGGTCAGGCGCCCCGGGGTGTGGGGGCCCCCGCGCGCGCCGCCCGGGTCGACGGCGACGCCACGAGGGCCTCGTCGACGGTGAGCCGTCCGGTCGCCAGGTCGTAGGAGCCCGAGACCCGGACGGGGTTGCCGTAGGGGGCCCGCGACTCGTCGACGACGAACGCCACGACCGACCCCTCGACGGTGGCGCTGCCACCGTGCACCAGCGTGCCGTCGGGCCGCACGAGCCAGACCCGGGTGCGCCCCGAGCCCTCTCGGTCGTCCGCCAGGAGGTAGGCGTCGAGGCTGTAGCGCTCGGAGCACACGCGCTCGCGCAGGATCGCCCCGAGCAGCCGTGGTCCGCCGAGCACCGTGTCGGGGTCGGCGCCTCTGAGGGAGGCGTCCAGGGCGACCGCGCCCGGGTGGCCCGAGCACACGTATGCCTGCACCGACGCCGCCGTGACCGACGTCCCCGGCAGCTCACGGGCCGCGGAGTCGACGATCGTCGCCTTCGACATGCGGCCGCCCTTCGCCCAGTCGATCGTGCGACCCCGCTCCGCGGCATACGTCGTCATGTGCTCGGGCTCCACGAGCGACTCGGGGATGCCGTGCCGGTAGCTGAGGAGCGTGCGTGCCATCCGCAGCTGCCGACCGACGGGGGTCGCGGGGTCGGCCTGCACCCTGCGCAGCGCGTCGAGGGCCGTGGGGTCGCCGACCCGGCCCAGCGATCCGACCGCGCGGCGGAGCACGGCGGGGCTGTCGGTGTGCAGGGCGGCCTCGAGGGCCTCCTGGGTGGCCGGGCCGGGGATCCGGCCCAGGACGACGGCGGCGCGCGTGCGCACCTGCTCGTCGGGGTGGCCGAGCACGAGCTCGCGGCTCAGCGCGGGCAGGAGGTCGGGCCCGCGGCGGGCGAGCACGGCGAGGCTCTCCCGGGCGACGTCGGGGCGGGTGGCGCGTGCGAGCCGCGCCAGCTCCGGGTCGGGGCGGTGGTCGAGGGGGGTGATGTCCCGTGGCATGGGTCGTCCTTCCTAGCAGGCGCCGCGCACCTGGCAGCGGCCGCGCATCGTCGAGCCCTGGGACGTCGTGAGCAGCACCGAGCTGCGGGTGCTCACGCAGCACCTCGTCTGGGCCATGAGGTTCTCCCGCGCCGAGGTCGCCGTGGGGCAGGTGTCTCCATGGTTGTGCGGCAGGTCGAGGAAGTGGCCCAGCTCGTGGGCAACGGTGCGCGAGAACCCTTCGGGGTCGCGACCGATCTCACCGCCGATGAGCCCGTCGTCCTTGTCCCCCTTGTCGCAGTCGCCCGGCACCGGCGAGATCCCGACGAAGTCGGTGTCACTGATGTTGCGGACGATGAACATGTCGACGCCGTCGTTGCCCACGCTCCACTCGTCGGAGAGGCTGTCGGCCTCCGACTCGCTCCCGAGGTCGTCGCGCCCGTTGGAGGTGGCGGCGGTGATCCAGAAGTACTGCACGCGACCCAGGCCGAGCTGGCGCGTCGCGTAGACCTGGCGGGTGCGGTGCACCGCGTAGTCGACCTTGTCGTCGGCGGCCGCCAGGGCGGCGGCGCCGAGCGTGTCGAGCCCCACCTCGATGAGGTTGAGGTTGACGTGCCCCCGGGACAGGCCGTCGAACGCCTGCGCCAGCGAGACCGTGACGGGTGACGAGGTGTCGGGGTCGGTCGGTGGGGTTGCACGCCAGAAGCCGAGCACCTCCCGGCTGATCGAGAGGTCACCGCTGCCGCCGAGCCCCATGCAGGCCATGGCCTGGCGCACGGAGGCGACGGTCATGGCCCGACCCTGCTCTCGAGGTCGGTGACCCGTGCGGTGAGCGCGGTGACCTGGCTCTGCAGCGAGGCGATCACCGTCGCGACGTCCTGGCCGGCGACGACGAGGGAGCCGGGCACGGTGACCCGCCCCTCGATGACGACGCCACCGACGTAGTCGCGGTTGAAGTTGAGCACCAGCTGGTCCTCCCACGCGTGCACGAGCGCGCGCCGGTAGGGGCTGCGCCGGATCGGCTTGAGCACCCCGCTCGTGCGACGGCGCTCGGTGCCGCCGTCGAGCATGAGGTCGGTGCCGAACTGCTGCACCACGCGGGAGCGGATGACGAGCCAGTCGCCGTTCGTCGCTCCGTGCACCGTCTTGAGGTCGTTGATCGTGACGCCACCCGGGTAGTCCCGGTCCCAGTTGAGGGTGAGCCCGTCGGTGAAGTCGTGCACCAGGGCCCGCCGGTAGGGGGTGTTGGTCCTGCGCCGGGCCGCGTTGTCGAGCATGAAGTCGTTGGACAGTGCCTTCGTGACGGCACTGTCCAGGTGGATCCAGTCGCCGTCGAACCTGATGTCGGTCATCGTGTCGTCCTTCCCTCGCGCCGATGTCCGGATGTCACGAGGAGCGCGTGACCTGCTCGCGTGATACGCGAAGTCCGCTGTCGCCCAGCCTCCGCAGCGCCGGAGCGCCGCGGTCCTCGGGTTCGTGCCCTGCACGCTCGGGGAGCCCGGCCGGGGTCACCGCTGCGGGCGGAACCCCGGCCCGACCTCGTCGTGGGCCCGCACGAGCAACGCCCGCACCGAGTCGTCGAAGTCGTCGAGGTGCGGGAGCGACAGGCGGTGCGTCACGACCCGCTTCGTCGTGGGGAACGCGTCGACGACCCGCGGGTGGTCGACCCGCTCGGGCAGGTCGACCGCGAGCTCGAGCCGGTGCGCCAGGAGGAACCCGACCGCGAACACCCTTCGCACGCGGTAGCGCAGCTCGGTGCGGTGGACCTCCTCGGCGACCTCCGGCAGCGAGGTGCAGAACGCCCGGAACGCCTCGAGGCGCTCCACGTCGTCGTCGCGGAGGTCGGCGGTGAGCTCGTCCCACGTCGTGCGGACCATGGCCCCATCCTCCTCCGGTCGGGTGCACTGGGGGCGCGAGCTGAGGAGGCGACGGATGCCGCGCCACGGCATACGCTCGTGCCATGCGGATCGCGGTGACCGGTGGGTCGGGAAAGCTGGGCAGGCACGTCGTCGAGCGGTTGCGGGGGAGTGGGCACGACGTCCTCGTGCTCGACAGTGTGGGGGAGCGTGTGCCGGGGTTCGTGCGGGTCGACCTCGCCGACTACGGCCAGGTCGCCGACGTGCTCGGCGGCGCGCAGGGCGAGCTGGCGCCGGTGGAGGCCGTCGTGCACCTCGCGGCGATCCCCGCGCCCGGGCTGGTGCCGGATGCCGCGACCTTCGCCAACAACATGGTCGTGACGTTCAACGTGCTCCACGCCGCCATCCGCCAGGGCATCCGCACGGTGGTCATGGCATCGAGCGAGACCGTGCTCGGGCTGCCGTTCGACACCCCGCCGCCCTACGTGCCGGTCGACGAGGACTACGCCGCCCGTCCGGAGTCGGTCTACTCGCTCGGCAAGCACCTCGAGGAGACGATGGCCGTCGAGCTGTGCCGCTGGCACCCCGACCTCACGGTGTCCGCGCTGCGCTACTCCAACGTCATGGACGTCGAGGACTATGCCGAGTTCCCGTCGTTCGACGCCGACCCGTTGCTGCGCAAGTGGAACCTCTGGGGCTACATCGACGGGCGCGACGGCGCGCAGGCGGTGGAGCGCGCTCTCGAGCGCACCGGTCCGGGCTTCGACCGCTTCGTCATCGCGTCGCCCGACACCGTGATGAGCCGCTCGAGCGCCGACCTCGTGGCCGAGGTCTTCCCCGGCGTCGAGGTGCGCGGGCCTCTCGGCGAGCACGAGACCCTGCTGTCCATCGATCGGGCCCGGCGGCTGCTGGGCTACGCGCCCGAGCACTCGTGGCGGGACGAGGTCGGGGGCACCCCCTGAGCCTTGGCAGGATGGACCCCATGGCCACCGTCCCCCCGCCGCCCCGGCTCGTCGAGCTCGCCCACGCCCACGGTGTCGCCACGGAGTACTGGAACTGGCAGGGCCAGCACGTCGTCGTGTCGGCGCCGACCATCCGCGCGGTGCTCACGGCGCTCGGGATCGAGGCCGAGGGTGACGCCGCCATCGAGCGCGCACTCGCCGACGTCGAGCTCGCCCCCTGGCGCCGCACGCTGCCCGCGACCGTCGTGGCCCGGCAGGGCTGGACCCCCTGGGTGCCCACGCACGTGCCGGCGGGGACCGGCATCCGCGTCGACGTGGTGCTCGAGGACGGCACCGTCCGCCCGCTGGCCCAGGTCGACCACTGGGTCGAGGACCGCGAGGTCGACGGCCGGGTGCTGGGGGAGGCGACCTTCGAGGTGCCCGGTGACCTGCCCGCGGGCTGGCACCGGCTCGTGGCCCACCTCGACGTGCCCGCCGTCGACCCGGCAACGGTCGAGACCACGCTCGTCGTGACGCCCGAGCGGCTCGAACTGCCCCCGGCGCTGGCGGAGGGCCGAGTCGTGGGCCTGCAGGCGCAGCTGTACCAGGTGCGGTCGGCCGAGTCCTGGGGCGTCGGCGACCTGGGTGACCTCGCCGACCTCGCCACGTGGGCGGCCGCGGCCCACGACGCCGACTTCGTGCTCATCAACCCCCTCCATGCCGCCGAGCCCGTGCCGCCGGTCGAGCCCTCGCCCTACCTGCCCACGACCCGCCGGTTCGTCAACCCGCTCGACCTGCGGGTCGAGGACGTGCCCGAGCTCGCTCGACTGGAGCACGCGGCATACCGACGCGTCCTCACGCTCGCTGCGACCGCGCGCGCGCTCAACGGCCAGGACCGCATCGACCGGGACACCGCGTGGACCGCGAAGAAGGAGGCCCTGCGGCTCGTCTTCGACGGTGGCCTGACCGGTCGGCGCGAGCGGTCCTTCGCCGAGTTCTGCGAGCGTGAGGGGGAGGGGCTCACGACGTTCGCGACGTGGTGCGCCCTCGCCGAGGCGCACGGGCTGCCGTGGGCCGCTTGGGAGCGCGAG
>DATITJ010000492.1:0-7797 GCA_035467935.1 Ornithinibacter sp. | reverse complement strand
CGGCACCGCGGCGGGCTGGCTGCTCGCGAGCATCACCCTCGACAGCGGGCCGCGGTCGCTGGGGTTCGGGGCGGTCGTCGTGGCCTGCACCGTGGTGCTCGGCATGGTGTTCCGGCGCATCGCGGCCGAGGGCACCGCGCTGTCGTTCGTCGTCGTGGCGACGACCGTGCTCACGGCGCTCCTCCTCGGGTGGCGGGTGGTGGCGCACCTCGTGGCGGGCTGAGGGCGTCGGGCCGTCCGGCTCCAGGGGGCCCGACGCCGGGGAGCTCGTGGGGCTAGAACGTGGCCCGCTCGAGCTCGTGCTCCTTGAGCATGTCTCCCATGCCCCAGATGAAGGCCTCACCGTGGGTGACCCGGAAGATCTGGTGGATCGGGTCGTCGGCTCCACCGGCCGCCGCGAGGAAGGGCATGTCCTGCTCCACGAGGCGGTGCCTGAGCTGCGCGTCGTCCAGGAACTCCACCGAACCGGTCACCCTCAAGGTCCGTGCCGACGTCAGGTCACCCCCGTTGTAGAAGCACACCTCGACCTTCGGGTTGGCCCGCAGCTGGTGGTGGACGTCCTTGGGCTCCAGGGTCTGGAAGTAGAAGCCGGTCTCGTCGGCGAACCAGAACAACCAGCCACGCACGTGCGGCTGGTCCCCCTCGGCGGTGGCCAGGAAGCACACGGGGTGCTCGGTGGCGAACGTGATGGCGTCCTGCAGTTTCATCGTTCCTCCTCCGGCGGCTGCCAGGGATCACGCTGCGGATGTCGGCGTGCGAACCACTGGGCGAACCGACACCTCCAGCCTAGTGACCGCCTCGGACGACGTCGGGTGTCGTTCGTCACCGACCGGAACCGGCGTCAGAGGTACTGGCCGGTGTTGGCGACGGTGTTGATCGACTTGCCCGGCGCGGTGCCCTCCTTGGTCTTGATGAGGGTGCGGATGTAGACGATCCGCTCCCCCTTCTTGCCGGAGATGCGCGCCCAGTCGTCGGGGTTGGTCGTGTTGGGAAGGTCCTCGTTCTCACGGAACTCGTCGGTGCACGACTGGAGGAGGTGCTCGACGCGCAGGCCGCGCTGGCCGGTGTCGAGGAAGTCCTTGATCGCCATCTTCTTGGCCCGGTCGACGATGTTCTGGATCATCGCGCCCGAGTTGAAGTCCTTGAAGTAGAGGATCTCCTTGTCGCCACCGGCGTAGGTGACCTCGAGGAAGCGGTTCTCCTCCTCCTCGGTGTACATCCGCAGCACGACGGCGTCGATCATCGCCTGCACGGTGGCGTCCGGGGACCCGCCGTTCTGCTCGACGTCGTCGGGGTGCAGGGGCAGCGTCGCGATGAGGTACTTGCCGAAGATGTCGCGAGCAGCCTCGGCGTCGGGGCGCTCGATCTTGATCTTCACGTCGAGCCGCCCGGGCCGCAGGATCGCGGGGTCGATCATGTCCTCGCGGTTGGAGGCGCCGATGACGATGACGTGCTCGAGTCCCTCGACCCCGTCGATCTCGGCGAGCAGCTGCGGCACGATCGTCGTCTCGACGTCGGAGGAGACGCCCGAGCCGCGCGTGCGGAAGAGCGACTCCATCTCGTCGAAGAACACGACGACCGGGTAGCCCTCGTTGGACTTCTCGCGCGCCCGCTGGAAGATCAGCCGGATGTGCCGCTCGGTCTCGCCGACGTACTTGTTGAGCAGCTCGGGACCCTTGATGTTGAGGAAGTAGGACTTGCCCGGCTCGCGGCCCTCCTTCTCGGCGACCTTGCGGGCCAGCGACGCCGCGACCGCCTTGGCGATCATCGTCTTGCCGCAGCCGGGCGGGCCGTAGAGCAGCACGCCCTTCGGGGGCTTGAGCTGGTGCTCGGTGTAGAGGTCGGGGTGGAGGTAGGGCAGCTCGACCGCGTCGCGGATCGCCTCGATCTGGCCGGTGAGCCCGCCGATGTCGGTGTAGTCGATGTCGGGGACCTCCTCGAGGACGAGGTCGGCGACCTCGGCCTTGGGGATCCGCTCGAAGACGAAGCCGGAGCGCGGCTCGAGCAGCAGCGCGTCGCCGGCGCGAACCGTCTCGCCCTCGAGCGAGGCCGCCATGCGACACACGCGCTCCTCGTCGGCCTGGGCCACCACGAGCACGCGGCCGTCCTCGAGCACCTCCTTGCAGACGACCACCTCGCCGACCGTCTCGAACCCGTGGGCGGCGACGACGTTCATCGCCTCGTTGAGCATGACCTCGCGCCCGGGCACGAGCGCGCCGTCGTCGACCGAGGGGCTCACGGCGACGTGCATCTTGCGCCCGCTCGTGAGGATGTCGGCGGTGCCGTCCTCGAAGGTCTCGATGACGATGCCGTAGGCCGCGGGCGGCTGGGCGAGCCGGTCGACCTCCGACTTGAGGGTGACGATCTGCTCGCGCGCGTCGCGCAGCGTGCGGACGAGGCGTTCGTTGTGTGCCGACGTCGTGGCGAGCTGCGAGCGCAGCTGCGCCAGGTCGCGCTCCATGGTCCGCAGCTGCCCCGGGGACGCCTGCCCCCGGGAGCGCAACGCGGCGATCTCGGCCTCGAGCGACTTCCGCTGGGCCTCGAGGCTCTCGCGGGTGCCCGGCTGCTCGGCCGTGGGCTCGTCGGTGCTCATGCTCGACGATAACCCGCGGGGGTCACGCCGGAGGTGAGGTGTCGGTCACCGGTCCGGTGTCGGTCACGGACCGTCGCACCTTGCGCACGCGCTTCTCCGACGGCACCCGCTCCCCGATGGCCTCGGGCGTCCAGTCCTGCTCGGTCGCCTCCTCGGCGGTGACGTAGCCCTTGCCGGGGCGGCGCTTGCGCAGCGGCGGTGTGACGCCGGGCGCCAGGCGGCGGGTCGTGACGAGGAAGCCCGTGTGACCGTGCATCCGGTGCTGTGGACGCACCGCCAGGCCCTCGAGGTGCCAGCCGCGCACGAGCGACTCCCACGCCTGGGGCTCGGTGAACGTGCCGTGGTCGCGCATCGCCTCGGCGACCTTGGACAGCTGCGTGGCGGTGGCGACGTAGCAGATGAGGACGCCCCCGGGCGCGAGTGCCTCGGCCACGACCTCGAGGCACTCCCAGGGCGCGAGCATGTCGAGGACGACGCGGTCGACGGTGCCGGGCTCGACGGTGCGCGGCAGGGCCTCGACGAGGTCGCCGACCGTGACGGTCCACGCCGGGTGGTCGGCACCGAAGTAGTCGCGCGCGTTGCCCCGGGCGATGTCGGCGAAGTCCTCGCGGCGCTCGAACGAGTGCAGGTGCCCGGTCTCCCCCACGGCCCGCAGCAGCGACATCGACAGCGCACCCGATCCGACGCCGGCCTCGACGACGACGGCGCCCGGGAACATGTCGGCCATCATGACGATCTGGCCCGCGTCCTTGGGGTAGACGACGGCGGCACCGCGGGGCATCGACATGACGTAGTCGGCGAGCAGCGGACGCAGCGCGAGGTACTCCACGCCGGCGGTGTTCGTGATGGTCGAGCCGTCCGGCACCCCGATGAGGTCGTCGTGTGCCAGGTGACCGCGGTGGGTGTGGAACTGCTTCCCGGGCGCGAGGACGATCGTGTGCATCCGCCCCTTCGGGTCGGTCAGCTGGACCCGCTCCCCGGCGGAGAAGGGGCCGCGCCGCAGCTCGGCCCCCGTGGGTGCGGTCCCGCTCGCGTCAGTCATGAGCGGGGAGTCTAGTTGCGCCGGAGGACCGCCTCGGCCACGGCGTTGAGCCGCTCGGACGTCACCAGCCCGCGCACCGCGCCGGCGGACGTCACCACGACGACGCCCCAGTTCGACGTGGCCATCGCCCGCAGCACCGGCTCGCACGTCGACCCCGGCGGGAGGTCGACCACCGACGAGTCGGGCAGGCGCACGAGCACGGAGACCAGCCGGGTCGCGGGGTCGAGGTCGGCGACGCCGGGTGCGTCGTCGGACGGCAGCGGCAGCAGCAGCGTCGGCATCCCCCGCTCGTCGAGGGCGACGACCCGGCGGTCCAGGCCGGCGAGCTCGCCCACCGGCGTCGTGGCGGGGACGAGCGCGACCGGCTCGACGACGTCCTCGAGCCGGAGCCGGTCGAGCAGCCGCTCGAGCGGTGCCCGGCGGATCGCCGCCGTCGCGCCCGCCCACAGCACCCAGCCCATGACGAGGGCGAGCGCGAGGGTGACGACGTCGGGCTCGCCGCGGAACAGGGGCAGCACGGCGTAGTAGAGGACCACGCCGACGGCCAGGACCCGGCCGGACCATCCGGCGACGAGCAGCCCGAGGTCACGTCGGCCGCTGATGCTCCAGACGAGGGACTGCACGAGCTGGCCGCCGTCGAGCGGAAGCCCGGGCAGGAGGTTGAAACCGGCGAGGAGGAGGTTGATGACGAGGAACCAGTAGGCGAGATCCGTCCAGGGCTGCGGCAGGACCACCATCGCGAGCGCACCCAGCCCCGCGAGGAGGAGGTTGGCGAACGGGCCGCTGACCGCGATGACCGCCGCCCGGCCCGGTGTCGAGCCCGTGCCGTCGTATGCCGTGTGCCCGCCCCACAGCGTGGCCACGATGCGGTGCACCCGGAAGCCGAGCAGCCGACCGGCGACCGCGTGTGCGACCTCGTGACCCAGGACGGCGACGAGCATGCCGACCACGAGCCCCGCGGCATACGCGATGGCCGTCCCCGTGCCGAGGTCGCGACCGGACTGCCAGCCCGTCCAGGCGATGAACGCGGCGAGGAGGAGCCACGTGCGGTCGATGTAGACCGGCACCCCGGCCACTCGGGCGAGCCGCAGCGCGCCGGGCGGGGCCTGCTCGTCGGACATGCCACGGACCCTACGTGAGAACCGGGCATACTGATCCTCCCCCCAGCTGCCGACCCGAAGTGACCTCACGTGACCCCGCAGCACCGCCCCGACGCCACCGCCGCCCTCACCGCCGCCCTGCACGAGCGGGTCCTCGTCCTCGACGGGGCCATGGGCACGATGATCCAGGGCCACGGGCTGTCCGAGGCCGACTACCGCGGCGAGCGGTTCGCCGACCACGACAACGACCAGCAGGGCAACAACGACCTGCTGTCGATCACCCAGCCCGAGATCATCCGCGGCATCCACCGGGCCTACCTCGAGGCCGGGGCCGACCTGCTCGAGACCAACACGTTCAACGCGCAGCGCATCTCGCTGGCCGACTACGGCCTGCAGGAGATCGCCTACGAGCTGAACCTCGCCGCCGCCTCGCTGGCCCGCGCCGAGGCCGACGCGATGACCGAGCGCACCCCCGACCGGCCGCGCTGGGTGCTCGGCACCCTCGGCCCCACGAACCGCACGGCCTCCATCTCCCCGGACGTCAACGACCCCGGCGCGCGCAACGTCACCTACGACGAGCTCGTCGAGGCCTACCTCGAGCAGGCTCGCGGCCTCGTCGACGGCGGCGCCGACGTGCTCCTCGTCGAGACGATCTTCGACACGCTCAACGCCAAGGCCGCGATCTACGCCCTCGAGACCCTGTTCGAGGAGCACGACCGCCGCTGGCCCGTGATGCTCTCGGGCACGATCACCGATGCGTCCGGGCGCACGCTCTCCGGTCAGGTCACCGAGGCGTTCTGGTACTCCGTGCGCCACGCCCGGCCGCTGTCGATCGGGCTCAACTGCGCACTCGGGGCGGGCGAGCTGCGGCCCTACGTCGCCGAGCTGTCGCGCATCGCCGACTGCTTCGTGTCGGCCCACCCGAACGCCGGCCTTCCCAACGCGTTCGGCGAGTACGACGAGACACCCGAGCAGATGGCCCGGGTCGTCGGCGAGTTCGCGAGCGCGGGCCTGGTCAACATCGTCGGCGGGTGCTGCGGCACGACGCCCGAGCACATCACGGCGATCGCCGAGGGCGCCTCCGGCGGCACGCCCCGGGCGCCCGCCGACGTCCCGCGCGCGCTGCGCCTGGCGGGGCTGGAGCCGTGCGTCATCGACGCCGACAGCCTCTTCGTCAACGTCGGCGAGCGCACCAACATCACGGGCTCGGCGCGCTTCCGCCGGCTCATCACCGAGGAGGACTACGGCACGGCGCTCGACGTGGCCCGACAGCAGGTCGAGGCGGGCGCCCAGGTCATCGACGTCAACATGGACGAGGGCATGATCGACGGCGTCGCGGCGATGGACCGCTTCCTGCGCCTCGTCGCCTCCGAGCCCGACATCTGCCGCGTGCCGCTCATGGTCGACTCGAGCAAGTGGGAGGTGATCGAGGCCGGCCTGAAGGTCACCCAGGGCAAGCCCATCATCAACTCGATCTCGATGAAGGAGGGTGAGGAGCCCTTCCGCCAGCAGGCCGGCCTGGCCCGCAAGCACGGGGCCGCGGTCGTGGTCATGGCCTTCGACGAGGACGGCCAGGCCGACTCGCTCGAGCGCCGCAAGGAGATCTGCGGGCGCGCCTACCGGATCCTCGTCGACGAGGTCGGCTTCCCGCCCGAGGACGTCATCATCGACCCCAACGTCTTCGCGGTGGCCACGGGCATCGAGGAGCACGCGGCCTACGGCTCCGACTTCATCGAGGCGACCCGGTGGATCAAGGCCAACCTCCCCCACGTCCTGGTGTCGGGCGGCGTCTCCAACGTCTCGTTCAGCTTCCGCGGCAACACCGTCGTGCGCGAGGCGATCCACGCGGTGTTCCTCTTCCACGCCATCAGGGCGGGCATGGACATGGGCATCGTCAACGCGGGCGCGCTGCTGCCCTACGACACCGTCGACGAGAAGCTGCGCGATGCCATCGAGGACGTCGTGCTCAACCGGCGCCCCGACGCGGCCGACCGCCTGCTCACGATCGCCGAGGACTACCGCGGCACCGGCGAGGTGGCCGACGCGACCGCCGAGGAGTGGCGCTCGATGCCGGTGCGCGAGCGGATCACGCACGCGCTGGTCAAGGGCATCGACGCGCACGTCGTCGACGACACCGAGGAGCTGCGGCTCGAGATCGAGCGGGACGGGGGCCGACCGATCGAGGTCATCGAGGGTCCGCTCATGGACGGCATGAACGTCGTCGGCGACCTCTTCGGCGAGGGCCGGATGTTCCTGCCCCAGGTCGTGAAGTCGGCGCGCGTCATGAAGCGGGCCGTCGCCCACCTCATCCCCTACATCGAGGCCGAGAAGGACGAGGCAGCGAGGAAGCGGAGCAAGGGCGTCGTCGTCACCGCGACCGTCAAGGGCGACGTGCACGACATCGGCAAGAACATCGTCGGCGTCGTGCTCCAGTGCAACAACTACGACGTCATCGACCTCGGTGTCATGGTGCCGACCCAGAAGATCCTCGACGCCGCCAAGGAGCACGACGCCGACATCATCGGGCTGTCCGGGCTCATCACGCCCAGCCTGGACGAGATGGTGCGGGTGGCCTCCGAGATGGAGCGGCAGGGGTTCACGATCCCCCTGCTCCTCGGCGGGGCGACGACGTCGCGGGCGCACACCGCGGTCAAGGTCGACCAGAAGTACCACGGCCCCGTCGTGTGGGTGAAGGACGCCTCGCGCTCGGTGCCGGTCGTCAGCGCCCTGCTCAGTGACGGCCAGCGCGACGCCTTCCTCGACGGCGTCGCCAAGGACTACGACACCATCCGCACCCGGCACGCGGCCAGGACCGGCGAGCGCCCGCTCGCGAGCCACGAGGCGGCCGTCGCCAACCGCCTGCGGATCGACTGGGCGGCACACCGGCCGATGCGTCCCCACCTGCTGACCCAGCAGAGCCGCGACCGCTGGTCCGGCCCCACCGACTCGCACTGGCACCGGGCGGCCACGCAGTTCACGCGGGTGTGGGAGGACTTCCCGGTCGGTGAGCTGCGCCGCTACATCGACTGGACGCCGTTCTTCCTCGCCTGGGAGATCAAGGG